>CAYQDH010000503.1:1350-4149 GCA_964416075.1 uncultured Anaerolineales bacterium
CCTCGCCGCCCCCGGACCGCGGCGCTCCAGGGCCGCTCCCTTCGCCGCCCTCGGCAGCGCCGCTTTCGGCGACGACGTAGCGCAGGTGGCCGTCGCGATGCTTCCAGAAATAGGCCCGCCAGCGGCCATCACGCGTGGGCACCACCTGCGGCTGGCCCATGGTGCCGGTATCTCCGGGCACGCCGTCGATGATCAACCGGTTGGGCGCCATCTCGCCCCCTGCGGGGTGGATGCTCACCGGCGCCCAATGCAGGCCGTCTGGCGACTCCCAGACGCGTATTTCCATGCCCTCGGCGGGTGGATCGGGGCGCGCCGTGCCGTACAGCCGGTAGCCGCCTCCCTCCAGTGGCAGGATGGTCGAGGCGAAGCTGGCGATGGAGCAGGGCCAGCCGGGGACCTGCTCGAAGGCGATGGGTATCCTGGCTATGGGGGCATAGGCCTGGTGGACGTTGTAGGCGCCTGCGGGAAGGGCCTCGCCAAAGAAGAACATGCGGTGGGACAGTTGGTCGACGGGCAGCCGCGTGACCGCGGCCAGGTTGCGGGTGGAGAGACGTCTGGGCATAAGGACCTCCTGGTTGTACGCGCCCCGGGCCGGGAACCCGAGCAGCGTGCGCTCGCTGCGAACGCCATCCAGTTTACATTAGGGACCAATGAACCTGCAAGTCGACGGCGTGAAATCGTTTGACAGCAGCGCCTGGCGCACCTATGCTCTTGCCATTGGGATTACGACGCTCGCGCCGACCTCTGGGCGAGCATAGCAAGGACGGCGGATGAAAATCTCCTGGAAGCGCAACCTGGTGGTGCTGGGCCTGGCCCAGCTGCTGACGATGATGGGGTTTTCCGGCTATTTCCCCTCCATCCCCTATTATTTCCAGGAACTGGGCGGATTCGACTATGAGCAGGCGGCGCAGTGGACCGCCGCCTTCCAGAGCGGGGCGGCCTTTAGCATGATGGTGGCCTCGCCGATCTGGGGCAGCGTGGCCGACCGTTACGGCCGCAAGATGATGGTGGTGCGCGCCTCGGGGGCGGCCTCCATCCTGGCGTTCCTGATGAGTTTTGTGGTTTCGCCCAGCCAGCTCGTGGCCCTGCGCGTGATCCAGGGCGCCCTGTCGGGCACGGTCTCCGCCTCGATGACGCTGGTGGCCACGCAGACCCCCGAGGAGCACCTCGGCATGGCCCTGGGGGGCATGCAGACCGTACAATTCCTGGGCAACGCCGTTGGCCCCCTGATAGGTGGGTTGGTGGCCGATAGCTGGGGCTATCGCGCGGTGTTCCCCGTCTCCTCGGCCATGCAGGCGGTCGCCTTTCTCGGCGTGCTGCTCCTGGTTAAGGAGAGCTTTGTCGCGCCGTCGCGGGGCCAGAAGAAGGAGCGCGCCTCCGGAGGATGGCGCGACGTGCGCGCACTGTTGGGGGGCAACGTCACGGGCCTGCTCTTCACGGTGTGGTCGATGAGCTTTGCGGTGGCCGTGGTCAGCGCCATCCTCTCGCTGTATGTCAAATCCCTGAGCCCCGATGCCGAGTATGTCTCCACCCTGGCCGGGGCCATGCTCTCTGCCTCGGCGCTCACCTCGGCGCTGGCCGCCTTTGCCTTGGGGCGCGTGGGCGACAAATACGGGCAAAAGAAACTGCTCACCCTCTGCGCGATAGGGGCGGGGCTGATCTACGTGCCCCAGGCCTTTGTATCCACGCCAACGCAGCTGCTATGGCTCAAGGCGACCCAGGGGATCTTTGTGGGCGGGATGATGCCCACGGCCAACGCCCTCCTGGCCAAGGCCACGCCCTCGGCGCGGCGCGGCACCGTGTTTGGCTTTTCCAACAGCATCCAGGCCGCGGGTCGCACGGTGGGCCCCCTGGTGGGCGCCGCAGTCGCTACCAGCCTGGGCATGCCCAGCGTGTTCCTGGTGACCGCCGGGATGTACCTGGTCACCGCGGCGGTGGTGGGGGTGTTCGTGCGCGTCAAGCCCGCGCCAGACTCAGGAGAGCTCGCGCAACCCTGAGGCCCCCCAAAAAAGGACCCCAGATATAAAACCGATGAACACTGATGCCGGACGATGAACACCGATAAGAAAAAGAGATATTCTTTCCTTTCCCATCGGTGTTCATCCTCTTCCATCCGTATTGATCGGTGTAGAATCCCTTCGCCCTCTCTTCAGCCCAAACAAAAAGCCCAATAAGCCCACCCGCTTGACCACGAGGTCGTAAGTGGCCATCGTCAGCGCCGTGGTGGCGACCACCAGCAGCACGAACTTGAGCCCCACGCCCGCATTCAGCCGCACCACGAAATAGGCCACCAGGGTATCGACCGGCAGGTGCAGGATGTAAAAGGGGTAGGCGGCCTCGTTGGCGTAACGCAACAGGGGGCTATCGTGGTTCAGCCAGCGGTGCCCGGCGGCCAGGATCGCCAGCACCCAGGTCCACTGGCTCAATTTGTAGAGCAGGTTGCGGGCCAGCTGCGCCGTGGGCTCGGAGGGCGCGGCCAGCGGACCCATCTCTGGCGCTAGCGTGGCCGCCAGCGCCAGGGCCACCGACAGCCATAGATGGCGGGCGATGAATGCCTGGAAGCGCGGCTGGCTGGTGAGCGCATAGCCCGCCAAAAAGACCAGGAAATAGTACAGGGGGTCCTTGTCGCCCATGCCCAGGAGGTCCGCCATCCGGGCTAGGGCCAAGGGGACGAACCCCAGATACACCAGGCCGGGCAGGCTCGATAGCCACGATAGGGCGCGCTGGCTGGGTCGCGTGCGCGCCAGGAGCAGGACGGGCAGGCCCAGCAACGAGAACAGGAACAGGTAGAGGATGAAC
>CAYQDH010000504.1:0-4130 GCA_964416075.1 uncultured Anaerolineales bacterium
GACGCCTGGAAAAAGACTTTGACCAAGCGTGGGCTCGCTTCACGCGGCCCAGGATGGAACGCTGGATGAGCTCGGCGCTCACTGATGAGGAGGGCGATTAGCAGGGAGGGGTCCACTGATCATCTGGTCAGTGGACCCTTATCATATGCGGGGGAAAGCGATTACTCGCTGTCCTGAGCGAGGTCTACGTGCGACTCGGAAGGCTTGAGCTCGCTGCCCTGTTGGAGCTGGGAAAAGACTTGCTCGATGCTCTTGGTGGCATCCACGATCTGGAAGCCGTACTCCTGGCCTAGTTTATCAAACTCGACGAGCATTCGCTTCTGATATTCGACATAACTTTCATAGTAATCGTCATAGCCCAGGAAATCCATCCCCGATTCCCAATAGTCAAAGCCCCGCGCACCGAGCACCCGCGGGATCAGGTGTTCCAGGTCTGTGGACATGTAAAAAGTCGCATCGGGCACCAGCGCAAAACCCGTGAGTTTGCGTAGCCACTGGGGGTCGACGCCGCGCACCACATAGCGAGCGATGATCGAGTACATGTAACGGTCAGTGAGAACGACAAACCCGGCGCGCAGCGCAGGGATGATCTCGCGCTCCAAGCGGTCGGCCAGGTCCGTGGCATAGAAGAGGGCCATGGTGATATGGCCCAAGGTGTGGCCCTCCTTGGCCTCGGTGATGCCGACGCCCGCCAACTCGGAGCGTTTTAGACCGGTGAACGAAACCGCATAGCCGTTTGCCTCAAGCCACTCACGCAAGAGGGCGATCTGGGTAGAGCGCCCCACCCCATCCGGTCCCTCCAAAACAATCAGCTTGCCCGGAAGATACTGTGCGGTAAAGCCCGACAGACCCTGGCCGTAAAATCTTACGTCGCTCATCCTTCAGTAGCCTCCCCTGCCAAACTGTCGAGATAGTGGCCCGATAGGTGTTCTGCTGATAGTACATTACGCCAGGGGTTGGACTCGGCGCGCATGGCGCCCTTGAGATGGGGCCGGATTAGGTTGCGCACCACGGCCTGCTGGTTGACGATCGGCAGGCTGGCGTCCACCATAGAGAGGCCGAACTCACCGACGAGGCTCTCATATTCACGCAGGATGCGTCCCTGAAAGATACGGTAACTCTCGTACGGGTCGTCGCTCAGCCCCAGGTCCAGTCCGGCCTCATAATACTTGAGTGCTGGCCTCCCCGAGATGATGCGACGCAGCGACTCTTCCAGGGGCACGTGGAAATAGAGGGCCATGGTGGGCTTGACGGCAAAGGAATAGACATCTCTCACCCACTGACGATCCACACCGCGCGCTGCGTCACGGGCGAACGCCGTATAGATGTAGCGATCGGCCAAGACGATGCCCCCGGCCTTCAAGGCAGGCACCATCTGTTGCTGCAAACGATGGGCAAAGTCGACCGCGTGGAGCAAGCTAAACGTGGTGGGTGTGAGTAGTTGCTTCTTCTTGCCTCGTTTGGTCGTGGTTCGCACCACAGGGGACGAGTTCCACTCACTGAAAGCCACACAGTACCCTTCAGAGATCAGCCATTTGCGCAACAGGTCCAGCTGGGTGCTTTTGCCCGATCCGTCGATCCCCTCGACGATGAACAATTTGCCAGGTAGGGCAGTGCCATCCGGGAGTGTCGCCATACGATCTCTCCTGTTCGGACTATTAGTCTATCGATACGCCATCCACTATTAGGATTTCATTGGCATTCTAGCCCAGTGTTGGCATCCGTCAAGTCTTTGCGTTACGCTACGTCCAGGATCCAGAAATCGCAAGCCCAGCAAGAGGCCTCGCTAGATGCGGCGTGCGTGCGTGTTGATTCGCAGAGAAAAGGGTGCTAAGATCGGTGTACCAGGCTTAAAGAGAAGGGGGCACTGATCAGATGGACGAATGGCTCGAAGGGGATGTTCTGACCAACGGAATCCGCATCCACTATTACCGGGCGCAGGGCCAAGGCGCCGATTCGGGAAGGTCGGTGGTGCTCTGCCACGGCCACAGCGACCAGGGTCGCCAGTATGGCCCCCTGGCCCGGGAGCTGCGGGACAACTATGACGTGATCATGGTCGATGCCCGGTATCACGGCCATTCCGAGGCGCCGCGCTGGGACGAAGAGCCGGACTCGATGTCGCACGACCTGGCCGGGCTTATCGACGCGCTAAAGCTCGATCGCCCGGTGGCCGGCGGCCACTCGATGGGCGCTGGGTATGTGTTCCGTGCGGCGGCACTCTATCCCGACATGCTCAGGGGCATCATGCTCGAGGATCCGGGCTGGCGCGAGCACTTTGGCGATCGCCCGCTGTCCGAGCGCCAGGCCATGTTGGATCGCTTTCGCCGGATGACTTTTGCGGAGCACCGCGCCGAATGGAAGGCCAGTCATCCCCATTGGACCGATGAGATGCTCGATCTGATGGCCGAGACCAAGCACTTGCTCAGCCCCGAGAGCATCCGCAGGGAATGGGTCAACGTAGACTGGCGGGAAACCCTGCTACAGGTGCGCTGCCCCATCCTGCTCTTCACCGGCGACACCGCGCTGGGCGCCCTGGTGACCCAAGATGCGCTCGCGCAGGCCAAGAAATTGGTACCCACCCTGGAGCATGTGCACACGCCGGGCGTGGGCCACCTGATTCGCTATGACTCTCCAGAGCCATACACCTCTGCCACCAAGGCATTCTTGGCCCGCATTTACGGGCTTTAGTAACCTGAACGCACAGGTTGCTATAGACCGTAGCCACCTGTGCGAAGAGTATTGGGCTCGGACCAGCCGTTCCCTGGAAGGGCTTTGTCATTGTCCTATTCCGTCATTGTGCGTGATCCACGGCGCTGCGCACCGCGTGGACCCAGCTGGCGATCCCGTATCGCAAGTTGCCAAACTTGCGGCCCACGTCCAAGTAATCGCTGTTCACTGTAGCAAAAGTCATTTGTCTGCCGTCAATTCTGCGGTCGCAGCGACTTTGACCAAGCCCTGGTTCCCTGGCCTTTCTCGTGAGATTGTTGTACAATGCTCTTACACCTGAAGGAGGTTCTGCGCCATGGCAACCCACACCCTTGATCCGCGGATCTTTTATTACACCTTTGGCCCACACCCGCCCCTGGCGCACATCTGCAGCGGGGATACGGTCATCGCCGAGACCCGCGATGCCAGGGGATTCGACGCCCAGAGGCAGCCTCTTCCCGAGGAGATGAAGGAGCACGTGCCAGGGACCACCCTGCGCGAGTCGAACCCCTGCGTGGGGCCCATCTACGTGGAGGACGCATTCGAGGGGGATTTACTGGCGGTGCATATCGAAAGCATACGTCTCAACCGGGAGTATGGCTGGAGCCGCCAGGGGCCGCGGTTCGGTTCTCTCACCGGCGAGGCGCCCGGCAAGGTGCTCCTGTACAACGAGCCGATCCCCGAGATCTTTTATGCCTGGCATCTCGATCTCGAGCGGAACGTCGGCATCCTGGCGATGCCCAATAGTCGGCTGAGCCGAGCGGAGGTGCCGCTCCAGCCTTTCTTGGGCTCGATCGGCGTGGCGCCACGCTTTGGCCGCGTGGAGCCCACCTTGACACCCGGCGAGTATGGTGGCAATATGGACTGTGTGGAGACGATGGCTGGCACCACACTCTATCTGCCCGTCTGGGTAGAAGGGGCATACCTCGCCTTTGGCGATGTGCACGCGGTGCAGGGCGATGGCGAGGTCAATGGCACGGCAGTAGAGACCACTGCACAGGTCACGCTGCGCATCGATGTGCTCCACGGCCACAGAGCCGAGTGGCCGCGCCTGGAAAACGACACCCACATCATGGTCGCTGGCAGCACGCGCCCGCTGATGGACTGTGTACGCGTAGCCCAGATGGAGCTCCTGGGCTGGCTGGTGGACGAGTACGGCTACCAGCGTGAAGAAGCCTGGCAGCTCATGGCCCAGGTGGGCACCATGCGCATCGGCAACATCGTCGACCCCAACTATACCGTCGTAGCCAAGTTCCCCAAGGCTTATCTGCCCTAGCGCGATGACCGCTGGCGCCAGGTGACAGGCGGGTGTATTTGGTCGTATGATGTGCGCTAACATGCGCTAGTCTACAGGAAGGATAGTCAGTGTGGTAACGAGTCGCAGCTTCTGGCATCGTCTGGAAACGTTCCTCATCTACTTTGGC
>CAYQDH010000505.1:0-4130 GCA_964416075.1 uncultured Anaerolineales bacterium
CAGCGAGCAATCGACGCCCCGGCCCTGGGTGAGGTCCTTGATCTGCTGCACGGCGCTGGCGTCCCGCGGATCGATGACCTCGGCAGCGCCCAAGGCCTTGGCCCTTTCCACGCGCCAGGGCACCATCTCGGCCACCAGAACGCGCGCGCCGCGGAAACGGGCGTTGGCGATGGCTCCCAGCCCCACGGGGCCGGCGCCAGTGATGAGCACGGTATCGAAGGCGTTCAGGCTCATGGTATTGAATGCGCCGAAGGAGGGTCCTAGGGCACAACAGGCCAGGCTGCCACGCTCGTATGAGACGCCATCGGGGATAGCGGGGAGCAACCAATCTGGCTTGAGGACATACTGAGCATAGGTGGCATTTCCCTCGCGCGAACCCGTGAAACCGGCGATATCCACCATGTTCTCGCAGTGGATATAGTCGCCCGCCACGCAGAGGGCGCACTTGCCGCAGGGGGTGGTGGGCATCACCACCACGCGATCACCCACCTTGACCCGGCCCGGCTGGGCTACCTCCACCACAACGCCGGCCGCTTCGTGACCCAGGTATTCGTTCCTCTGGCCCGATAGAAAAGCCTTGTACTCGGTGCACATAGGGGCGGCCTGCACCTGCACAACCGCCCAGTTTTCCTTTGCCTTGGGCGTGGGGGCCTCCACCAGGGTGGCCTGCCTGACGCCGACGACGGCTGCCTTTTTCATGTTTCTCCTCTGCGGAATTGGTCTTGCAAGGCCGGCTCTGGTGCGCGAGCTTGCGTTGGATGGGGGATAGGATATATCATCGCATGATTGTGGTCAATGGCGGGACAAGGGGGTGTCGATGGAACTTTTGGAGCTCAGGTATCAGGACCCTGCTACACGCACTTACCTGGGAAGCCCCAGCCTGGTGCGGCTGGAAGATGGGGCTCTCCTGGCTACGCACGATTACTTTGGGCCAGGCTGCCCCAAGAACCACGAGGGCGAGGAGCACCTGACCAGCGTCTATCGCTCGCGAGACGATGGCCGGAGTTGGACGAACGTGACGCATGTCTCGGGCGCCTTCTGGAGCAGCCTGTTTGCGCACCGCGGTTGCGTCTACCTGTTGGGAGCATCGCAGCAGTATGGCTCTATCGTCATCCGCCGCAGTGAGGATGGCGGGAATACCTGGACCCATCCCAAGGACGAGTTCTCGGGGCTGCTCTTTCGGGGTGGCCCCTGCCACGAGGCGCCCAATTACCATTGCGCACCGGTGCCTATCCTGGAGGCAGGGGGCCGGCTCTATCGCGCATTCGAGGATTGCAACCCCTGTCAGTGGCCGTCGGGATTCCACGCCCTGGTCATCTCGGCGGATGTGGATGCGGATCTGCTGCAGGCCTCCAGTTGGCGCATGAGCAACAAGCTGCCGCATGACCCATCCTGGAGCCCGCAGGCGTGGGGATCACTTCAAGCGCCCGGTTGGCTGGAGGGGAATGCGGTGCAAGCGCCCGATGGGGCGCTGTGGAACATCCTGCGACTGAATGCCGTGCCCCTGGCTAACAAGGCGGCTATGGTGCGAATCCATGATGACGGACGATGGATCACCTTCGACCCGCAGGACGGCTTCATCGAGCTCCCTGGCGGGATGAGCAAATTCACCATCCGCCGCGACCCCCAGTCGGGACTGTATCTGACGCTGAGCAACAGTGTTACGGCCGTCGATTGGCCCAGGCAGCGCAACGTCCTCTCGTTGCATGTCTCCTCGGACTTGCGCCGATGGCGACATGTGCGTACCTTGCTGGAAGATGATTCGCCGCTCACACGTGAGGATTCGCTGCGCCTGACGGGATTCCAGTATGTGGATTGGCAGTTCGATGGGCAAGATATAATCTACCTGGTGCGCACCGCCTATGGGGGAGCGCACAGCTATCACGACTCGAACCGCATCACGTTTCATAGGCTAAAGGCATTTTGCGAGCTGCTATAAGATTTGGAGCACACATGACCAACATGACACCTCGGCAACGTGTATTGGCCCAGATTCGCCACCACGAGACCGACTTTATCCCCTACACCCTCGGCTGGGAGGGCGATGTGGGTGAGCGCCTGGATGCGCACTATGGTAGCCCGGCCTGGCGCGACCTGCTCGACAACGCCATCCGCCACGTGCCGGGGCCGAACCTGGTGGTGGAGAGCGACGCGGGGCCCTTGTTCACCGACGTATATGGCAGCACTTGGCGGGTAGATCGTCGCCCCTGGCACCTGGAACGGCCGGCCCTTCAGGAGCCTTCCCTGGAAGGTTATTCCTTCCCTGAGGTGGCCTCGCTATTCCCGGCGGATTGGAGGGCGCGGGCCCTGCAGGCCTGGGAGGCGTTGCGCGACCATTTCACGGTGGTTGGCTTTGGGTTCGGCCTCTTTGAGCGCACATGGACGCTGCGAGGTTTCGCCGATGTGCTGGCCGATGCCGCGGCGGAGCCCGAATTCTACGATGAGCTAGTGGAGCGCATCGCCGTTCATCAACTGGAGATCATCGACAGGCTGCTGGAGTTGCCCGTAGATGGGATCATGTTCAGTGACGATTGGGGCTACCAGCAAGGGGTGCTGCTTGGCCCCGGCCGTTGGCGACGCTTTATCAAGCCCCGGCTGGCGCGCATGTACGAGCGGGTGCATCGTGCCGGCAAGCTGACCCTCAGCCATTGTTGCGGCAGTGTGGTTGATGTGGTGCCTGACCTGATCGAGATTGGCCTGGATGTGCTGGAGAGCGTCCAGCCGGAGGCCATGAATCCCTATCGGCTGAAGGAACAGTACGGGCGGAATATAACATTCTGGGGTGGGTTAGGCTCGCAATCTGTGATACCCTTTGGCGTGCCGCAAGAGATCAGCGATGAGGTGGCGCATCTCTGTCGTGAGATGGGGCGTGGCGGTGGATACATCCTCGCTCCGGCCAAGGCACTGCAGCCAGAGACCACCACCGCCAATGCTGCGGCGGTGGTGGAAGCCTTTTTGGGGCAGGCAGGCGTGACGGTCACGCGCTAGCTCCACATGATTGCAAGAGTGCGCGGAGAGCCTCGGCCTGTGGCATCGACGTACTTGAGTGCTGGCCGGTATCCTCTCTAGGGCACAGGAAGGGCTGGGGAACATGAGCTCACTCTGTTTGATGGTCGTTCTGGCGCATCCCGACGACGAGGCCTTTGGCGTGGGGGGTACCTTGGCCCGGTACGCGGCCGAGGGATGCGACGTGCACCTGGTGTGCGCCACCCGCGGCGAAGCAGGGGGGATCGCCGAGCCGGACATGGCGACCAAAGCCAACCTGCCCTCCGTGCGGGAGCAGGAATTGCGCTGCGCCTGCGAGACGCTCGGCATCCAGCCGCCCCACCTGCTCGACTATGTGGATGGGCAATTGCCCATCGTGAACCAGGGACAGGCGGTGGCCAAGGTGGTGCGGTTGATCCGGGAGCTACGGCCGCAGGTGGTGATCACCTTTGGGCCCGATGGCATCTATGGGCACTATGACCACATCGCTGCGCACCGCTGGGCTACCATCGCCTGCAAGCTGGCGGCTCAGCGCGACTGCTTTCCCGGGCAGATCCAGGGAGCGTGCAAGCCTCACGAGGTTTCCAAGGTGTATTACCATGTGCTCACCACAGAGCGGGTGCGGGCGAACTGGCCCGATGATCCCGAGCCCGCCGTGATGATGGATGGCGTGCCTTTTCCCGTGGTAGGCTATCCGAGGGAGCAGATCACCACGGTGATCGATATCAGTCGCTACTTGGAGCCCAAGCTGCAGGGCATCCAGTGCCATCTCACCCAGGTGGGGAGGAACAGCCCCCGGGTGCAACGGATGCGGGAGCATGCCGAAGAGGCCTGGGTGCGCGAGGAGGCATACATCCTGGCGCGCTCTAAGGTGGGCCCAGACGATGGCACGGCGGATGATCTTTTTGCCGGCCTTCGCTGACGGGAATATCCGATTGAGCTGCTGATTCAGATATCCGGGTTCTCGTCCCAGGGAAAGACCTCGGTGCCCGCCGCCGCGGCACGGATAGCCGGGTCGTCCGAATAATGGCCACGGCGCTCAGGTGGAATGAGCTCGGCGATCTGGCGCATCATCTCGTGGCCGATCTCATCTAGGTGCTGGCGTCTCTCTCGCCCTCGACCGATATTGACAAAGGGGCCGAACG
>CAYQDH010000506.1:0-4101 GCA_964416075.1 uncultured Anaerolineales bacterium
GCCCCAATAGCTCAGTGGATAGAGCAACTGCCTTCTAAGCAGTGGGTCGCAGGTTCGAGTCCTGCTTGGGGCGCTCGGATTTAGACATGAGCTGCCATAGCCGTTCCGCTGCAGTACCACATTTGGCTTTCGTTATGTACCTCAGGCATCCTGGATATTGATCATCCTATCGCATCGCGCCAACAATAAAGCGTTCGCCAAATAGCCTTTCCTCTCGCGACAATCCCAAGGTGGAAGCCATGCAAAGGGAGTTTTGAGTGTCGCAGATTGGGGCGCCTCGACTGAAGCGGCAATTGGGGATTTTCGGCGCCATCATGATGGGGTTGGGTGCCATCATCGGCACGGGCGTCTTTGTGAGCATTGGCATCGCGGCGGGAGTCGCGGGTCCGGCAGTGATTTTGGCCGTGGCCATTGCGGCAGTAGTGGCGGTGTGCAACGGATTGAGCAGCGCCCAGCTTGCGGCCAGCCATCCCGTTAGCGGCGGTACCTACGAGTACGGCTACCGCTATCTGAACTCCTGGCTGGGCTTCACCGCCGGGTGGATGTTCCTTGTCGCAAAATGCATGTCCGCGGCTACGGCAGCACTGGGCCTGGCGGGCTATCTGCTATATGCGCTGGGACAACCCTTCGACTATCGCATCCCCCTGGCCGTAGGGGTAGTGCTCCTGTTCACTCTGATCGTGTTGGGGGGCATTCAGCGCTCCAATATCACCAACATCGCCATCGTCTCGGTGACGCTGTTGGCACTGCTGTTATTCATCCTCGCGGGCCTGCCCGTGGTCTCGCTGGAGCGCCTAACGCCCTTCTTTCCGGCCGGCGCAGAGGGCTTGGCCTCGCTCGGCGCACTCTTGCATGCCAGTGCACTGATGTTCGTAGCTTTCACCGGCTATGGCCGTATCGCTACGCTCGGAGAAGAGGTCCGTGACCCGCGCCATACCATCCCCCGAGCCATCACAATCGCCATGCTGGTGACAATGGCGCTCTATATGGGGGTGGCAGTGGTTAGCGTCGGCGTGCTGGGGGCCGGAGGATTGCAGCAGGCCACTACGGCACAGGCTGCGCCCCTGGCTGTCGCGGCACAGCGCTTTCCCTTTACCCCGGCTTATACAGTACTGACGATTGGGGCTATCACGGCCATGCTAGGCGTGTTGCTGAACCTTATCCTGGGCCTGTCGCGCGTGTTGCTGGCCATGGGTCGTCGCCGGGATATGCCAGCGATCTTGGGGCGTTTGAACAAGGACAACACCACGCCCCGCTGGGCCGTGCTCGCCGTGGGTGGGGTGATCGTGGGGCTGGCCTTCATCGGCGACGTCAAGACGACGTGGTCCTTTAGTGCCTTCACCGTCTTGATCTATTATGCCCTCACCAACCTGGCTGCTCTGCGAATGCCGCCGGAGCGAAGGATGTACCCCGCCTGGGTAGCTGTGACTGGCTTGCTGGGGTGCCTATTACTAGCTTTTTGGGTAGAGCCCCAGACGTGGCTCATCGGGTTAGGCTTGATCCTGGCCGGGCTGCTGTGGCATGGCATAGCGCGGCGATGGCCAAAAACCGGCTAAGCCTCGGGACCCACCCACGGCGTTGCAGTACCGATCACCCCTCTTCATTCCTCATGAACTGACGAGGTAGCGAGCGAGCCTCTTTTCGTGATGCTTTGCCCTTGTTTCTGCCAGAACGAGCAACGTCCCAATGATTTGTGAACATTTCCTTAATATTCTCACTCTATACTAGATGTTAGAGTTCGAAAACGGAGGTGGTCAAATGCAGCCTTATGGGGCGATCGCCCAGAGCGACACAAGCCTCTATGACCTTTCGCGGCGCGAGTTACCCACGCGCCTCGGGGAGCGTGCGCAACACAGCGTTCCCGTCCTGGCATCGTTTGAGCCCATAACTCTGCGCCAAGTGGATGCTGTGGCGCTGATGAACCGCATCGACACCAAGTATATCTTCGGCCTGCCCCAGTTGCCCAGGCTGTTGGAGGCACTAGTCGATGACTACTGGGTACTTGAGGTGACAGGAGTACGCCTCAGCCGCTACAGAACGTTATATTTTGACAACGAGACCCTGGATCTCTACACCAGCCACCTCACGGGCCGAGCCAAGCGCTACAAGGTGCGGAGCCGCACTTATCTTGATTCGGGCGTCTCGTTCCTGGAGGTCAAGCGCAGAAGCAACAAGGGTCGAACGATCAAGGAGCGCATCAAGACGCCAACCTTTCTCACCCAGATAACGCCAGAAGCCGGCCAATTCGTGGATGACGTGGCACCCTACGGTGCACGCCCGCTCCGAGCAACGTTATGGAACGAGTTTTCGCGTATCACCTTGGTGAGTAAGGCTCGCCCCGAGCGGGTGACCCTGGATCTTCGCCTGGGGTTCCAGAGTAGGGGCCACCATACTTCGCTCGAGGGCGTGGTCGTCGCCGAGGTCAAGCAGGATCGCGTGCATCGAGATTCGGCGATCATGACGTCGCTGCGCGCACTGGGAATCCGTCCCAGCTCATTCAGCAAGTATTGTGTCGGAATAGCGATACTCTTCCCGAACGAGAAGCATAACCGTTTCAAGCCCGTGCTAAGACAGGCTGACCGTATCATGCGAGGTGATTACTATGTCTGAGTTCGTGATGTTTGTGCTGGGTGCTCTGCTTAACTTGGTGGTGGCCGCGTTCATCGTGCGGTTCATCTACTACCCGCGCACCCGAGAGAAGCCCTACATTCTGACCTTCCTGGCCTACAATACCGTTATCTATTTTGTTCTGACGTTGATGGGGTCCTCGAGCCTGGCCGTGGGCGTCGGTTTTGGGCTGTTCGCCATCTTTTCGGTGCTCCGCTATCGCACCGATCCTATCCCGATCCGCGAGATGACCTATCTCTTTGTCCTCATTGCCCTGCCGGTGGTGAACTCGATATTGAGCAGCGGAGGGCGGTTTGGGCAACTGGCCGTGGCCGATGGTATAGTCATCGCACTGCTGTACGCTTTGGAGCACGAATGGGGCTTTCACTTTGAGCATAGCGAACGGATCGTCTACGACAGGATCGGGCTCGTTCTACCCGCTGAGCGTGAGAAGCTCTTGGCAGACCTACGTAATCGCACTGGGCTCCCGGTGAAACGGGTAGAGATTGGCGCGTTGAATTTCCTTCGCGACTCGGCCGAGATCAAGATCTACTATGATGCAGTTCCTGATCCTGCTATGGCCCGGGGTAATAACCTGGATAGGCAGGAGCTTGTAGACGATGACGACTAGACCTTGTTCGCCGGGCGGCGCACATTGCACACATCCAGCGAGCGAGTTACCACAATGAAGGTACATGCTGAAAGGAACAACACCGTGAAAGCAATATCTAGGAATAAAAAGATCATAAACGCGACAGCAATCATCCTCACGTTGGCCATGTTGTTGAGCGCTGCTGGCTGTACGACGAGTGGCAATCTTGCGGGGTATGGGACCCAAGCTCAAGTTGCCCAGACCGACAAGGTGGCCGACACGCCCTCTACGTCGACCGCCACGTCGACGGGCCCGTCCGAGAATACCGGCCCCACAGCGACCGCTATCGCCCCTGTACCTGACCTTTCTGATCCAACCACCATTGAGTTAGGTGAGTCCATCGTCGTCAGTGGATCGGGCGTCTCTGTGAGTGGGGGCACCGTCACGATCACCGCCGGAGGCGTCTACAGCCTCCGCGGCGCCATGGACGACGGCCA
Organism: uncultured Anaerolineales bacterium; assembly: GCA_964416075.1. GTDB lineage: Bacteria > Chloroflexota > Anaerolineae > UBA1429 > UBA1429 > CAYQDH01. Next base: position 3,697 of record CAYQDH010000506.1, read on the forward strand.
GATCATCGTGGGTTCGGCGGACAAGAAGGATGTCGTGCTGGTGCTGAACGGTGTGGACCTTACCTGCTCTACGAGCGCTCCGATCTATATCATGAGAGCCCAGAACGCCTTCATCGTGCTCGCCGAGGGCACGACGAATCGCATCGCCGATGCCGAGGCGTACGACCTAGAGGCCGGCACCGACGAGCCCAATGCAGCGATCTTTTCGCAAGCCGATCTCCAGATCAGTGGCAACGGGGCACTGACGGTCGAGGCAAGCTATAACGATGCCATCACCAGCAAAGACGACCTTGCCATCACGAGCGGCGCAATCACGGTGCATTCCGTCGGCGATGGCCTGCGGGGGCGAGATTCCCTGGCCATCACGGGCGGCAGCATCGTTGTGGATGCTGCCGGCGATGCCTT
>CAYQDH010000507.1:0-4092 GCA_964416075.1 uncultured Anaerolineales bacterium
TACGGCAGCACCTCGTACAGCTCATTGGCGACGTTCTCCACCAGCCCCTCCCAGGGCTTCTCCAGGACCGCACACTCGGGGTCGGCGTCCAAGCGCTTAATTGCGGCCACCATCTCCTCGACGCTCTCCCATTGGCTCTCCCAGACCCACGTCGACCACCCGAGCCCACCATACGCCATCCTATAGCGACGCTTTGGGGGAAAGCCGCCCAGGCGCGCCTGCAAAGCGTCCCAGCGCTTCTCCAGCGCGAACACCTCGTCCCACCGGTTGCCCAACACCTTGGCCACATGCCGCTCCAGAATAGCCATTTCTGTCCTCTCCTTATGCCACTCCAGGGCTTTGGCATTGTCGCCATCCTGTCATCCTGACCGAAGGGAAGGATCCCCGCGCACTATAGCCAAACCCTGTTGTTTGCATCTAATCTCACAGGCGCAGCGACTTTGCCAAAGCCCTGATGCCACTCTAACACCCCTTGACCCTGATCCTCACTTGACTACAATATAGCGTACAGGTCTCTCTTGACTCTCACAGAACTCTCACTATCGCAGCGATAGAGAGCCCGTCTCAGCTGGCCTGCTTCCATGGGTTGTGGGGGGGTGTCTGCTGTAGGAGGCGCGCGGCATGACGGCCTTTTCCCTCTCCCTGTTGGGCCCTTTTCAGGTTACGTTGGACGGCGACCCGATCGCCGGGCTAACCTCGGCCAAGGCGCGCGCTCTGCTCGCCTATCTGGCGGTCGAGGCCGGCCGGCCCCATCCCCGGCAAGCCCTGGCTGCCCTGCTTTGGCCGGAGCACCCGGAACCCCGGGCGCGGGCCAACCTCAGCCAGGCCCTTTTCCTCCTGCGCGCCACCTTGGATGATCATCCGGCTACTCCGCCCTCGAGCCCCTCCGCCCCGGGCCGCCCGATGGTGGGCCGCCCCCCTGAGGCGGACGCCACACCGGCGCCCCTCCTATGTACCACCGCGCAGACCATCCAGTTCAACGCCGCCCTGGCCGCAAGCGTAGATGTGATCCGCTTTACCTCTTCTCTGGACAAATGCGCGCGCCACCCCCACGCTCGGCTGGAGCTCTGCCCGGCCTGCCTGGAGCGCCTGCAGCAGACTGTGCCGCTCTACCGCGGGCGTTTCCTGGAGGACCTCTCTGTGGGTGACAGCGCACCTTATGAAGAATGGGCACTGCTCACGCGCGAGCATCTCCACAACCGGGCCATCGAGGCGCTGCACTCCCTGGCGGAAGGGCTGGCCTGGCGTGGAGATTACGAACACGCCCTGGGCCATTCCCGGCGGCAGGTGGAGCTGGATCCGTGGCGCGAGGAGGCGCAACGCCAGGTGATGCGCTTGCTGGCGCTCAGTGGTCGGCGCAGCGAGGCGCTGATGCAGTACGAAACCTGCCGTCGCCTGCTGGCCGAGGAGCTGGGCGCGGAACCCTCGATGGAAACGAACCGGCTGTATGAGGAGATCCACACCGGCGCCCTCAAGGCTTACGTTGTAGCTACACAAGACCTTAGCAACTCGGGGCCTCCTCCAGCCACATGGGTGAACGCGCAGGGCCCGCCATCCAACCCCAGGCAGCTGTTCGTTGCGCGCGAGGAGGAGCTGGCTCACCTCGATAGCTGGCTAAATCAAGCGTTGACCGGGCAAGGCCGGGTGGGTTTCGTCGTAGGGGGATCCGGCAGCGGCAAGACCGTGCTCTTGCGCGAGTTCGCCCGGCTGGCCGTGAACGCGCACCCTGAGCTGGTTGTGGCGCACGGCGCCGGCGGCGCCCATGCCGGGATAGCCGATCCGTTCCTACCGTTTCTCGAGATACTGCGCCTCCTCATGGGAGATGTGGAGCCGCAGTGCGCCGTGTCCGCCCTAAGCCCTGAACACGCACGGCGCCTGCAGGCGATCGCTCCCCTCACCCTGCAGGCCCTGCTGCAGGTCGGCCCAGCGCTTGTCGACACTCTGCTCTCCGGCGCAACGTTGCTGGAGCGGGCCCGCGCAATGCTCGATGGCCCGGCCTGGGAGGCGCGGGTGCATAAAGCCCTGAGCCAGCAGGGCGCCGTCGCATCGCAGGCCTTCCTCATGGACCAAGTCGCCCGCGTGTTCCAGACCCTCGCGCAGAGCCATCCCCTGCTGGTGATCCTGGACGATCTACACCGGTTCGATTCGGCGTCCATCAGCTTGCTCTTCCACTTGGGGCGGCAGTTGGCCGGGCAGCGCATCCTGATACTGGGCGCCTACCAGCCCGAGGAATTGGCCATCGAGCAGGAGGGGCGGCCACATCCGTTGGCAGCGGTGTCGCTAGAGTTGGGGGCGCTGTGGAAGGGCAGCCAGATCGATCTGGCTCAAACCGAGGGGCGGGCGTTCGTGGAAGCTCTGATGGATAGCGAGCCCAACCACCTGGGGACGGCCTTTCGGGAGGCCCTGTATCGGCACACCGGAGGACAGGCTCTGTTCACGGTAGAGCTCTGGCGGCGTCTGCAGCAGCGAGGTGTTCTGGTGCGCGACGCCGATGGGCTGAAGGTTGCCATAGGCCAGCTTTCAGCGATCGACGAATCCAACCTGGATTGGGGTCGCCTACCGCAACGGGTCGAGGCAGTGATCTCCGAGTGCATCGCCCGCTTGCCTCGCGACCAGCGAGAGTTGCTCCTCGTGGCCAGTGTGGAAGGGGAGGAATTCCACGCCGAGGTAGCAGCGCAGGTGCTCAAGTTGGACGAAGGGCCGGTCCTTGCCTCGCTGGACGGGCCATTGAGCCGTGAGCAGCGCCTGGTCACGGTCCATAGCCTGCGCCATGTGGGGGAGCAGCGCTTCTCCCGCTATCGTTTCCGCCATTATCTGTTCCGGCAGTGTTTGTACCACAGCCTCGACCCGCTGCGACGCGCCCAATTGCATCAGCACGTGGCCAGCGCCCTAGAGGCATTGGGCGCCGTGCCCGCGGCTGACTCCCACCCGCTCGATGCCATCGAGGGCCTTGCCGACAACCATGCTGATCTCCGCACTGGCCCGGAGCCTGTCGCCTCGGAGGCCACGCTCGCTTGGCACTGGGAAGAAGCCGGACTGGCCGAAAAGGCGGCGGCCTATCACTTTCGGGCGCTGAGAAGGCAGCGTCTGCTGACTTTTGCCAACGATGCGAGGCTGGCGCACTGCAGGAGATGCCTCGACCTGCTGGCCACCTTGCCCGAGAGCCCTCGGCGGACCCGCCTCCAATATCTTGGTTACCACGCTCTGGTGTCGACCCTCAGCAGCATGAGAGGCCAGTCGGATCCTGAGGTGGGGCAGGCTCTCCGCAAGAGCCTGGAGCTGGCCGAGCAGACCGGCGATCCACGCCTGGTGGCTGATGCGCAATCCGCCTTGGCGCGGTACCAGGGGATTACGGCGCGTTGGCCCTAGCCCTGTCCTTGAGGCAGCGGGCGACGGACCTGGCCCAGAGTGGCATGCCTGGGCAGGTGATGCAGCCCGAGATCGCTGTGTCCTGGGGCGGAATCGCCTGGACGCGTATTGAGCCCACGCTTCCCGCTACCACTCTACGATGAGATGACCCTTGTCTGGCGCCGCGCGGTGCCCCAGCCGCAAGATGCCCCGCTCGGCGTCGTACTCTTTCCAGGCCAGCAGCTCCGCGGCATCCTGCACATCCAGCACCGACACCACCTTGGGCTCGGCCGGCACCCGCAGCGCCGTGGCCACCACCGTCTCCGCCGGGCCCTCGATCGTCGCTGATATCCGGTGTGCGCTCAGCGCCCAGTCGGCGGTCACCCCGCCGGAGAATAGCAACCCTATCGCACCATCGATCTCCTGTATATCGTAGAGCATGGCATACTGCCTGCTATGCAGCGCCAGGTCCTTCAGCGGGCGCAGCCGCTCGTCCAGCACGTTCAGCCACTGCCCCTCCACCGCTGTGTCGGAAAAGGCGTAGACCAGCCGGTATGGGCCCCGCCGCGTATCCAGCGCGGTGCGCGGCGCCATAGGCAGGTCCGCATGGGCGCAGGCATGGGCCGTCATGGCGTGCAAGATCTGCACCCCCTCCTGCCCCCAGCCCATGAACCACGGCGACAGCCCCACCCAGATCATCCGCCCGCGGCCGATGGACGCCTCCCAGGCCACCACCCGTCCCTC
>CAYQDH010000508.1:0-4089 GCA_964416075.1 uncultured Anaerolineales bacterium
GCCGCCCGTACAGGTAGTGCTGGAACAGATGGTGCCCAAATCGGTAGCGCGAGAACCTCCGCTCTCCCACCCGGAGCAAGCTCTGCGCTGTAACGAGGCGCTGCTCCTGTCTCAGCGTGTTGCCCAGCGAGGCGAGCACCTGCCCCTCGTCCACCTTGAGCACCCGCGCCGCTACCTCGGCGTGGAACTCCTCGCCCTCGACGCTCGCCACGGCCAGCAGCTCCTGTTGATCGCGCGGTAGTCGGGCGATGTGCGCGGCGATCACCGCCTCCACCCGCTTGGGCAAGCGGCCCCAGTCCAGCGCCGGCCCCTCCGTCCAGCGCCCGTCGGCGTCGCGCACGAGATCGCCTCGCCGCTCCAGCCCGCGCAACAGCTCCACGGTGAAGAGCGCATGGCCTCCGGTCTGCCGGTAGAGCGCCTCGCGAAAGCTCGCGCTCAAGCGGTTCGGCTCGCTGTCCACCAGGGCCTCGACGAACGCGCGTCCCTCGGCCTGTGCCAGGCCCACCTCGTTCTCCTCCCACAGCGACCCGAATTCCAGCAGCATCGATTGGAGAGGGTGCGGCTGCCCTTCCCGCCCGGCGGCCACCTCTTCGGGGCGGTAGGCCCCCAGGATGAGGATGCGCTGCCCGGCAAGCCGCCGACCGATGTGGAACAGCAGGCTGATGGACGCCGCGTCGGACCACTGCAGGTCGTCCAGGATCACGATCAAGGGATGGTCCCGCGCCAGCGTCTGTAGCACGCGGGTGGCCTGGTCGAAGAGGAAGGCCTGCGAAGGCGCTCTCTGCCGGTGTTCCAGGGCTTCTTGCACGCGCGCCGCCCAGGCGGCGCCGTCGGGCAGAGCTCGCGCTTGTTCCAGGAGCGCCGCGCCGGGGAGGAGGACATCGATCAGCGCCTGCCCCTCCTGCAGCAGCGCCTGGATGGCAAGGGGTGTGACCTTCTGTAGCCGCTGCGCGTGCTCGCGGCTCAAGACGCCTGCGGCGCGTTGCGCTTCGCCTCCGCTTGCCAGGGAGCGCAATGCCTCCACAAAGGGCAAGTAGGGATCGCCCACCCCCGCATAAGCGTTACAGTTGCCCCCAGCGACGACCAGGTCGGGGTGCGCCCCCATGGCCCTCTGCGCGAACTCGCGCAGCAACATCGTCTTGCCGCTGCCCGGCTCTCCCACCACGAACCCCACCCGCCCCTGGCCGCGCAGCGCCTCCCCCAGCCACTGGTCGAGACGGGCCAATTCCTGTTCGCGGGCCACAAAGAGGGGACGGGGTGGCTCCGGTAGGGCCAACATGCGTTCGTACTCGAACGCCTGAATTGGCCCTACGCGGGTGGCCGCCGCACCAATTGGCCCCACGGGCGGAGGGGCGATTAGGGCGCCGCTGCGAATCTGCTCATAGAGCGCCGTGGTCTCGGGCGCGGGCTCGGCGGCCAGTTCCTGGGCCAGGGTGCTGCGATAGGCCTGGTAGCGCGCCAGCGCCCCGTTGCGGTTGCCTGCCAGGGCCAGGGCGCGCATCAGGCGTCGCTGCGCCTCCTCGCGCAGGGGGTCGAGCGCCACCTGCCGCTCGGCACAACGCTGCGCCTGGACATGGTCGCCTGTTCGCTCATAGTGCTCTCCCAGGCGCTGTAGCAGGGCCAGGAAGCGCTGTTCCAGGTGCTCGCGCTGGGCGCGCAGCCACTCTTCGAAGGCGGGGCTATCGCCCAGCGACAGACCCTCCAGGAAAGGCCCGCGGTACAAGAGCACGCAAGAGGCCAAGCGCGAGATGGCATCTGGTTGGTCGTTCGTTGCGGACTGTCCCTCGGTCTCCGCCTCCCAGATGGCGCGCTCGAAGGTAGCCACATCCAGCTGGTAATCGGCGGAGGGGTTCCAGCCGATGGCCTCGCGGGAGATGAGCAGGAAGGGGGGATCGGCGTCGCGGTCGCCGATGCACTTGCGCAGGTCGGAGAGGGCGTAGCGCAGGTTGGCCAGGGCGGAGGATTGGGGCCAATCGGGCCACAGCAGGCCGGCCAGCACGTCGCGGGAGTGCGGACGGTCGGCCTCCACGGCCAGATAGGCCAGCAGAGCACGCACCTTGGCCGACTCGAAGCGGGTGACGGGCTGCCCATCCAGGGTGACCTGGAAGCGGCCGAGGAACGAAAGAGAGAGATGGGCCATCGTTTCCTCCCGAGCCGGGATAGCGCGCCCGGCGCGTTACCAAGTCCCCCGAAGCGCCGCACTTTGCAGTACGATATTATCGTATAGATGACACGGATGCAACATGCCCAGGCCAACGGGCTTGGGGCCACGCCTTGGCTTGGCATTTTCACGGTGCTGACATAAGATACCTCGAGTTAGCTAGCCGATCTTGGCCTGCGTGCCGCACCCGTGATAAGTGGATTGGGGGTCTACCGATGCCATCGCCTACCAGAAAGCAAGATGACAATAGTCAGACGAGTGAGCCCAAAGCTGAGAGGGTTCCCAGTGAAGCTCGTCCGGCCTATGAAGCCGTCATCGCTCTTACTGACGCTGTGTGTAAGGAGCACCTTAACGAGGAATGGGCAGCCCTTTGTCGCCGGCTGGCCGCAGCGCTCGCTCGCAAGCGTCCTTCGCCCCTGTTGCGCGGCAAAGCTGAAGTTTGGGCCGCCGGGATCCTGCACGCATTAGGCCTCGTCAATTTCCTGTTCGACCGCACACAGGAACTGTCAATGACCCTCGACGAGTTGATGGGCGCCTTCGGCGTCAAGAAAACGACCATGGGCACCAAGTCCAGGCTTATCCGGGACATGTTCGAGATGTACCAGTTAGATCCCGATTGGACCTTGCCCAGCAAGATGGACGAAAACCCTATGGTATGGCGCATCAGCGTCAATGGCTTTATCATCGATGCCCGCCATGCGCCGCTGGAGATACAGGCCGAGGCCTACCGTCTTGGCCTCATCCCCTATATCCCGGGTGAGCGACAAGTCAACAGGTAGGACCCAAGCCGGCTCAGCCTGACCACCGGAACGGACTCTAGCGCGAACCGGGCATCTCACGCTGGCCAAAGATAGATCCCGACAAAATCGATCCTGGCCTGGCGCAAGAGATCCTCCACCTGCGCGCGCTCCTCCCAGCACACGCGCAGGCCCAGGCAGCAATCCGTGGAGAGCGAGCGCGGCACGCCGATGATCATGGCCTCCAGCCCTGCCCTCTGCACCGCTTTCTCGCTGGCATAGGCGGCGCTGGTGCTCTGGAAGACCACCACGCCATGCCGCGTCTCGCTCCCCGTCATCGTCAGCCGCGCTTCTCCCAGCGGCTGCCGCGCAGGCCCACCGTCGAGAGGTCGATCGGTTGGAAACCCAGCTTGAGCGCAGGGGAATCCGGCTTTAATGCATAGTCGTCGCGCGCGGGGTCCACAAAGAGCGGGTCCGCCACCACCGAATGCGCATCGAACCCCCTCGCCCGCCACGCGGCGTAATCTTCCGTCCCCGGCAGCCGCTGGATGCGCATCGCCGCGCCCTGGGCCTGGTAGTAGACGTTATAATCCGACTCTTCCGGCTTGGAGTGCTCCTCGCCGATGGTGAACAGCGCCGCCTCCGCATCGTCCCAGCAGACGATATTGCGCAGGAAGCGGATGTTACGGTGGTCGGTGTGCTTGTCGTTGGTATAGTCGATCTGCGTCTTGTTGGCGTCCACAAAGACGTTGTTGATCCACGTGCAATTCTCGTTGCCATACCAGATGTGCACCGCCTCGCGCGTGCGATAGACCACGTTGTTCTCCACGCGACTGTTGCGGCTCTTGCACCCCAGGTAAATGCCCCAGCCCGGCGTGCCCTCGCCGTAAGAGTAGCAGTCGTGGATCAGGTTGTTGCGCACGATCATGTCCGAGTCCCGTATAAAGATACCGGCGTTGTCGTTGATCGGCGCGGCCACGTGGTGGATCTCGTTGTACTCGATAACCATCCCTTCCTCCTGGTTCTGGCGCTCCAGGGGCTGGGTTTCCGTGGCCCAATGCCGCGCATAGATCCCCGAATGGGGGATATCGTGGATCAGGTTGTGGGCATAGATACCGCCGCCATCGTCGATGTTGATCCCCACCGCGCTGGGATAAACCGCCCCCACATGGTGGATATAGTTGTACGCCA
>CAYQDH010000509.1:0-4088 GCA_964416075.1 uncultured Anaerolineales bacterium
CGGTATTATTTGTTTCACCCTGGTGAAACAATATACCTTGAATCACACCTGCCTGCCGGGCCTTTTGCGCCAGGTCCAGCAGGTAATTCTCGCAGGCCACCTTCTGGATGCCGTATTCCAGGAATGGCCGGCGCGGGTAATCCTCCGGCGTGGGCACCACCTGCGCGGGGCCCAGCATCCAGCAGGTGCCGCAGAACAAATAGTGCCGCACCTGGCCCAGGAGCTGCTCGGCCAACCGCTGGCAGCTCGATAGGGAAAAGCACAGCATATCGATGAGGATATCCGGCTTGAGGGCCGCCACCTTGATGGCAAAGTCTGGCGCTGCTGATTGGCCCGAGGCGCCTCGGAAGGGCAGCACCTTTTCCTCTTCCCAGCGGTTGAGCGCTACGTGCTGCACCTTGCTCCAGGCTGCGTCGGGGTGATAGGGCTTGTGCTCGCCCCGGCTGACGTTGATCACCTCGTACCCCGCCTGCACCAACCGTGGCACCAGATAGCTGCCCACATGCCCGCTTCCGCCGATGATCACAACGCGTGTCATTCTCTTCTCCTTGGTCTCAGAATCTCTGCCTCTGGCTGCGCTGCCGGCCGAACCACGCTCTCGGCGCGACGTCGTCGGGCTGCGCTTATGCTATCCTATGGCGCATGGCCATACGGGTCAAGCATCAGACGTGCTCTAGTAAAGGTCGTAGTAAGACTCGCTGCCCAGGCGCTTGATGTACTTTTTTGCCAAGCACGAAAGGCTGTCCGACCTTCCGATGTGAATCCAATCGTCGACCGAGCCTAGAAAGCAGAACCGGTATGTCTGGAATGTCCGCTTCTCAGGGTCGCCCAGTACGAACCGCATCATTGGCGCCAAAGAGACCGCTCGCGCGATAGCCTCCTGGATGCTCGGGGAATCGAGCCCTCCCCACCTGCGATAGAACTGCCCCAACTCGGCTATGTCCTGATCCGGAACATAGACGGTAATGGTGTCTTTCCTCACGTCAACTGCATGACACCTGAGGTGAGGAAATTGCGCCAGCTCGTGTTCGACGATGGCCACCTCATCGTCGGTGATGACCGTAATCGGAGGTCGCCGCACAAAAACCTGGCCATTTGGATGCTCATAGATCTCCATACCAGGAGGTATGCTGGCTGTTACTGCGCCCTCCTGTTTCTGGGAAAAGTAATACATGGGCCTGCCGGCCTTGTTCGTGCCCAGGTGAAGATAGTAGGTCTGGCCCCGTCTGTTCACATAAGATGTGGGCATTCCAAGGATCTCCATATCTTCTGCTAGTTTATTCATAACACGGGCCGCATGCTTAGAGACTCGTACAGAATAGAGTCATCCCAGCTACGCGGAAAGATACTCCGCTGATGTTGCAAAAGCAAGCGATGGCTCCAAGTTGGTTTGCAGGGTATACGCGGTATGCTATACTGCAAGGTGACCCCTAGCTGGTCGCTGAGGTGTATACCATGCCCAAACCGAACGATCTAACGATGGAGTTCCATATCTCGCGCCAAGCGCGCGACCGCTACGAATTCGACGATTCGCTCTTTTCCCTGACGGGCAATCTCATCGTGGCCAATCCCTATGCTGCGCGCGTCATCGCCCAAAAGATGAACGAGCGGCGCGATCTCGTTCGCTACCCGGAGTTGGCCGTGCGCGCGGGGCAGATCAATGCCCTGGGACTGATCGACGAGTTCCTGCATTATCTGGTGCGCCTCTATCACGAGCAAGAGAACCCGCGGGCAATGGCCATGGCTCTGGCTGCGCTGGATGAGCAATTGGGTCGGGAGAGCGTCGATGCGGCGCTGGCCAGGTTCGCCGAAGAGTTCCCGCCCCTGGCTGTCTATCGGCGACAGATCACCGCCAGTGATTACCTGGGGGGGGAGACGGGCGGCACACCCCATCGCCAGCTGCTACTGGAAGAGATGCTCATGCTCTGGCTGACGAACGCCAACCCGGCCTGTGCGCCCTACCGCGAGCTCTTTGACGATGCTGCGCTCAAGCGGGATACGCCCTATCGTGAGGTCATGTCGGCGCTGCACGGTTTTTTCGGCGCCCAAGCGCCCTTTGGCCCCGAGCGGCAGAACCTCATCGACCTCTTGCGCGCCCCGGTCCTCGCTTCTCCTGATTCGCTGGAGGGCCAGCTGGCCTTCATCCGGGAGCGCTGGGGCTATGTGCTCGGTCCCCTGCTGTCTCGCTTGCTCGGCAGCCTCGACCTCATCAGCGAAGAGACCAAGGTTGTCTTCCAGGGCCCGGGGCCCGCTCGGGTCTATGAGTTTGCCGCCCTGGAGCTGGAGCCCGAGGGTTTCAGCCCCGATTCCGACTGGATGCCCAATGTGGTGCTGATCGCCAAGAACGCTTATGTGTGGTTGCATCAGCTATCCATCAAGTATGGCCGAGCCATCGCTCGCCTGGACCAGATACCCGACGAGGAGCTGGACACCTTGGCCCGCTGGGGATTCACCGGCCTGTGGCTGATCGGCCTTTGGGAGCGCAGCCGCGCTTCGCAGAGGATCAAACAGTTGTGCGGCAATCCCGAAGCGGTCGCTTCGGCCTATTCCCTCTATGACTACCATGTGGCCGACGATCTGGGCGGGGAGAGCGCAGGCCAAGATCTGCGCAACCGCGCCTGGAGGCGCGGCATTCGCTTGGCCAGTGACATGGTGCCTAACCACATGGGCATCGATTCGCCGTGGGTCATCGAGCATCCGGACTGGTTCATCAGCTCGTCGCACAACCCTTTCCCCTCCTACACCTTCGATGGTCCCGACCTCTCTGCCGATGAGCGCGTAGAGATTCGCCTGGAGGATCATTATTACAATCGCAGCGATGCGGCGGTCGTTTTCAAGCGCGGGGACCGCTGGACTGGCAACGAGCGATATGTCTATCACGGCAACGATGGTACCAACATGCCGTGGAATGATACCGCACAGCTCGACTATTTGAACCCGCGTGTGCGCGAGGCGATGATCCAGCAGATCCTGCAGGTGGCCAGGACCTTTCCCATTATCCGCTTCGACGCGGCGATGACATTGGCCAAGAAGCATTACCAGCGCCTATGGTTCCCCGAGCCGGGAACGGGGGGGGACATCGCTTCGCGGGCCGAGTACGCCCTGACGAAAGAGCAATTCGACGCTGTGATGCCCAACGAGTTCTGGCGCGAGGTGGTCGATCGCGTGGCCCAGGAAGCGCCTGACACCTTGCTCTTGGCCGAGGCTTTTTGGCTCATGGAAGGATATTTCGTGCGCACCCTGGGGATGCACCGGGTGTACAACAGCGCTTTCATGAACATGCTGCGCGACGAAAAGAATGCCGAATACCGCCAGGTGATCAAGAATACGCTCGAGTTCGATCCGCGCATCCTGGAGCGCTATGTCAATTTCATGAATAACCCGGACGAGCGCACCGCCGTCGACCAGTTCGGCAAGGATGACAAGTACATCGGCATCTGCACTGTGATGGTCACCATGCCGGGCCTGCCCATGTTCGGGCACGGTCAGATCGAAGGATTCACCGAAAAGTACGGCATGGAGTACCGGCGCGCCTACCGCGACGAGCAGCCGGACGGGTACTTGATCGGCCGGCATGAGCGGGAAGTGTTTCCACTGCTGCGGCGGCGGTACCTGTTCGGCCAGGCAGGAGATTTCCTGCTGTACGATTTCCAGCCCGCAGGCGGGCCCGCCAACGAGGATGTCTTCGCCTACTCCAATCGCGTGGGCCAGGAGCGAGCGCTGGTCGTCTATCACAACCGCTATGCCGAGGCGCGGGGCTACATCCGCACTTCGGTGGCCTACTCCGCGCCCGCGGAGCAGGGGGATGGGCGCACGCTGGTGCAGCAGAGCCTGGGCCAGGGCCTCTCGCTCCACGATGAGGAGAACGCCTTTACGATCTTTCGGGACCATGTGAGTGGCCTGGAGTATATCCGCAACAGCCAGGCGCTGTGCCAGGATGGCCTGTACGTGGAGTTGGGCGCCTACAAGGTGCACGTGTTTCTGGACTGGCGTGAAGTGTGGGACGACAAGAGGCATCTCTACAGCGACCTAGCCGCCTACCTGAACGGCCGGGGAGCGCCCAGCATCGAGGAGGCTATGCAGGACAT
>CAYQDH010000510.1:0-4079 GCA_964416075.1 uncultured Anaerolineales bacterium
CCAACCACAGGTAGCCCTGCCGGAGTTGGTGCATGGTGAGAACGTCTGGCTTGTTCCCCCCCGTGACTCACAAGCTTTGAGCGAGGCTTTGGTCCGCCTGGCCGCCGATCATTCGCTGCGGCAGCGCTTGGGTGCAGGAGCGCTTGAGCTCTCCAAGCAGTTCGACTGGCGGCTGATTGCTGCGCACACGCTGGAGGTCTATGATGCCGTTGCCGACCCGGGAGGGCCGGGCGCGTAGCGCTGCCCCAGGCAAGTTCGTCCCGGTGCAGCACCGTGCAATTGCCATTTTCCTGGGGCTCTTCATAGTTCTGGGTGTCCTCTATAGCCTGGTGACCCCCCTTTTCGAGGCCTCGGACGAGCTGTGGCACTATCCCTTTGTCAAACGCCTGGCCGACGGAGGGGGACTACCTGTCCAGTATCCCGACCAGATCGGTCCTTGGCGACAAGAGGGCAGCCAGCCGCCCCTGTATTATGCCCTGGGGGCGCTGGCTACATCATGGATCGATACCGATGACATGAGCCAGCTTCGCTGGATCAACCCCCATGCCGATATTGGGATCCCCACCTCCGATCGCAACGTGAATATGGTCGTTCATCGTTCGCCTCTCGGCGGGCCGGAGCCGTGGCCCTGGTCGGGCGCGGCGTGGGCCATGTACCTGGTGCGCTGGATGTCGCTATGCATGGGGGCCATCAGCGTGCTGATGGGCTATCTGCTGGCTCGGGAGATCCACCCTCATGATACCCGCCTGGCTCTCAGTGCGGCAGTGATAACCGGGCTGAACCCCATGTTTCTATTCATCACATCCTCGGTGAACAACGATGCCCTGGTGATCATGCTCTGCGCCATCGGCCTGTGGCTCATGGTGCGGTATTTGGCTGCCGAGCCGCAATGGTGGCGCTGGGTGTTGCTGGGCCTGGTGTTGGGTCTGTCTGGCCTGGCGAAGGCCAGCGCCTTGGGATTGCTGCCCCTGGCAGCCCTCACCGGGGTGGTGGTGTCGTGGCGGGCGCGCCGGGGCCGCCCGTGGCGCTGGTTCTGGGGCGCGGTGGTCCGCACCGGCTTGCTGGTCGGGCTTCCCCTGCTCCTCGTCGCAGGGTGGTGGTACTATCGAAACTGGCTGCTCTACCGGGACCCCCTCGGTCTCGATGCCTTTGTGGCCATCGTCGGAGCGCGCTATCCGCTCCCCACGCTGGGGCAACTGCTGGGCGAATGGAAGGGCTTTGTGATGTCCTATTGGGGATTCTTTGGCGGCGTGAATGTGCCGGCCCCCGATGGGGTTTACTGGGTACTCGGCATCTTGGGTGTCGCTGGGCTCATCGGCGCGCCCATCTATGTGTGGCGCAAGAACCGTGAGCAACCGTTGAGCGTGGTGCAATGGCTGCAGACCGGGCTGGTGGTCCTTTGGCCCGTGGTGGTTTTTGTTTCGCTGATCCGTTGGACGCTGATGACCATCGCCAGTCAGGGACGCCTGATGTTCTCTGCCCTCACGGCGCTGAGCCTGCTGATGGCCATGGGTTTGGCCGGTTTGCTGCCTCGCCATCGCTCGAAAACGGGGTTTGCCGAGTCTGCACTCCCCATCTTGATGGGAGGCGCCCTGCTGATCAGCGCCATCGTGCTTCCCTTTTCGACTATTCGCCCCGCGTATCGCCATCCCACGATCTTGAGGAATGAGGATGTGGCTGCGCGCTATATCCCGCTGGACGCCGAGTTCGGCACGGTGGCGCGGCTTCTCGGTTACCGCGCGGACCGCGAGACCCTCTCCCCGGGCGAAAGCGTCGCTCTGACGCTATACTGGCAATGCCTATCCCCCCTAACAGAAGATTATACTGTGTTCGTCCATCTGCTGACGGCGAATGACCTGATTATCGCGCAACGCGATATGTATCCTGGGCAGGGGACCTACCCCACCACGCTCTGGTCTGCGGGCGATATCCTGGCTGACACATATGTACTATCAGTTCCACCCGCCGCCATGACTCCCTCGGAAGCGCAGTTCGAGGTAGGACTCTATCAACTGGAGACAGGTATCCGGCTGCAGGCGACGAGGCCTACGGGCGAGCCCGTGGGAGACAATATACGGTTCGGACGCGTTGCACTGCCCACGCGAGTGGTCGACGGCATCCCCAATCCGGTGTTTTTCAACCTGGAGGATCGCCTGGCTCTGGTGGGCTATGAGTTGGATCGCACCGCAGCTCAGCCCGGCGAGAGCCTGAAGCTGGTGTTATACTGGCGCGCCTTACGGGATGGCGAGGCCAATTATTCCGTATTTACTCAGGTGTTGGGCGATCAAGATCGTATCTGGGCGCAGAAGGATAGCTGGCCCCTGGGAGGAGACGCCCCCACCGCGACCTGGCGAAAGGGCCAGTTGGTGGAGGACCCCTACGAGCTGCGCGTGTCCCAGGATGCCCCGCCGGGTGTGTACGATCTCCAGGTTGGTATGTATGGCCAGGATGGTGTGCGCCTGAACCTGCTGGGAGCCGGTGGGCACGCCCAAGATACACGAATACTATTGGGCAAGGTGCGCATCTTGCCTCGCCAGCCATAGGCGCTTCCCATGTCCACGACACCGCAAGAACGTCCCGCCGCAATACAGCGCCCAGGCTACTTGCCTGGCCCGCTACCCGACGCACGCCGGGAATGGCAGGTCTGGTTGGCGCTAGGTCTCATCCTGCTCTTGGCGCTCTTTCTTCGCCTGTACCGCCTCGACGCGACAAGCCTGTGGTATGATGAGGGATGGAGCGTGCACCTGGCCCGCGAGCCCCTGGGGCCTGCTCTGCAACAGATCGGTAGCGAGGGCCACACTCATCCACCGGGGTATTATCTGCTGCTCATGGCGTGGGTGCGGATATTTGGCAGCACTGTCCCGGCCGTACGGGGCTTGTCGGTGTTGATCGGCGTCCTCATCGTGTGGGCCATCTATCGCCTGGGCGCCAACCTTTTCGACCGGCGCACAGGTCTGTTGGCGGCCCTGGCCACGGCCATCGCACCCTCGTTCGTTGTCTACTCGCAAGAGACCCGCATGTATGCCCTGCTGGCGCTTCTCTTTGCCTGGTTGCTCGATCTCTGGTCCCGCTTGCTCTACGCCGGGGATTCCTGGCGGCAGCGTGACTGGGTGACCCTGGTCCTGGTCGAGATTCTGGCCATCTATACGCACTATTTCAGCTTTCTGGCGCTGGCCGGGTTAGGGTTGTGGGCGTTGTGGGCTGAAGGCCGTCCTTCGCTAGCCTTCAGAGGCCACCGGGCGCACGAAGGGGATAGCCGTCCCCTGTCGCATTGGCTCGGAAGCCAGGCTCTGGTGGCCCTGGCCTTCGCCCCTTGGCTGGGGGTCGCCCTTCAACGGACGGCAATGCACGTTGCCGAGCGGGCTTTTGCGCCAGAGCCGATCTCTTTTGTCGTCCAGGTGTGGAGCTTTTTGCTCGGCGGGCACATCGCTCTATATGGCCGAGAACCCGTCTTTGCGCTCCTGACGGTAGCTTGCCTGGTCGTCATGGTGAGCCTGGTCATCTGGCTCCTGTTGAGGGGCTGCTCCACAGCTGACGGCCGCTCTGAGCGGAATGCTCTCGTCTACTTGGGCGTGCAAACCATCGTGCCCCTGGCCCTGGTCTACGGCATCATGCAGCTCAGGCCAGGCTTTCATCCGCGCTATGTGCTCATGGTCTTTGTTCCCCTGTTGGTCCTACTGGCCCGAGGCTTGGTATGTTTGTCCAGCAGCGGATGGGCCGGGCGCGCGGTTGGCGCCGCGGTGGTCCTGCTCTGGCTGAGCGCAACCGGACTCGCTGCGCGAGCGCTGTTGACCGATGGGTATTACGTGCGGGACAATGCGCGGGGCACGGCAGCCTACCTGCTACAGCGCTTGCCCGCCGGGGCCGCCGTATTGATCGATAACGATGATTGGGCCTTGCGGTACTATCTGGAGGATGAACCCCTAAGAGATACGTACCTGGATGCCAGCCTGCCGGCTTCGGAGATAGAGAACGAGGTGCGGGTCTCGCTGCAGGCTATGGGTCCAGAGTCCGAAGGTGGCCAGCAAGCCTCCTTGGTCAAGTGGAACCAGGGAGAGACCGATCGTCGGAATCTATTG
>CAYQDH010000511.1:0-4068 GCA_964416075.1 uncultured Anaerolineales bacterium
CTCTCTCAAGATCGATGCTGCGAGTGAAGAGGTATGGAAGCGCATCGATCGTCCCCACGGCGGCTTACGGCTAACCTCGATTCTGGATGGGATGCTGGAATTCGCCAGAACCTACAAAGGCGAGCTCGTCACGGAGACCATGCTTGTTCAAGGCGTAAACGACGGCGACGAAAACGTCCAGGAGGTGGCCAGCTTCCTGCACCGTCTGAAGCCCGCCTGCGCCTATCTCGCCATTCCCACCAGGCCGCCAGCGGAGACGTGGGCGCATGCTCCTGGCGAGGCGACCATCGTTCGAGCGTATCAGCTCCTCAGTGAGAGGGTCGAGCGAGTCGAATATCTGATCGGTTACGAAGGTAATGCTTTCGCCTCAACGGGCAACCTCGAGGCGGACTTGATGGGAATCACCGCCGTGCATCCTATGCGTAAGGAGGCCGTAAGCGAGTTCCTGTCAAGGGCCAGCGCCGATTGGTCCATCGTGGACGGGCTGATCGCCCGTGGCTTGATCATCGAGACGGAATACGAGGGCCACAAGTTCTATATGAGGAAACTCCATCAAGCAAGGAAAGAGGAGAGCTTAGGATGCGCAAAGTGGACGTTGTCGTAGTTGGCGGTAGTGCGGCAGGGATACCCGCGGCGGTCACTTCGCGGCGCCATTACCCGGACAAGTCGGTGTTGTTGATTCGCAAAGAGAAGCAGGTACTGATTCCCTGTGGCATCCCGTACATCTTTGGCTCGGTGGGCAGTTGCCAGGCCGACCTGATCCCCGACGCCGTGCTGCAAAAGAGCGGCATCGAGTTACTCGTCGACGAGGCCGTGGAGATCGACCGGGCAAACCGCGTGGTCGTGACGGCCAGCGGCGAGCAAGTGGGCTACGAAAGGCTGGTATTGGCGCTGGGTTCTGTACCGATTGTGCCTCCTATCCCCGGAGTGGACAAGGAGAACATCTTTGCCGTAAAGAAGGATGTCGCTTACCTCGACGGGATGCTCGCTGCGCTGGACAAGGCCTCGGACATCGTCATCGTAGGCTGCGGTTTCATCGGCGTGGAATTAGCCGAAGAGTGCAAGAGGAATCGCAACCTCCATATCACGATCGTGGAAATGCTGCGCCACTGCCTGGAATTGACCTATGATGTCGAATTCTCCATCAAGGCCGAAGAAGTGATGAGATCCGAGGGCCTCGAGATCCTTGGCTCGGAGAAGGTACTTGCCTTTGAGGGGGATGGGCAGGTACAAGGCGTCAAGCTCTCCAGTGGAAGAACGCTCAAGGCGGATATGGTTATCATGGGCATTGGCGCGGCCGCCAACGTCGAGTTGGCCAAAAAGGCTGAGCTCCAGATAGGGCCCACAGGCGGTATCCAGGTGGACCGCTACATGCAGACGAGCGACGAGCACATCTTTGCTTGCGGCGACTGCGCTGAAAAGGTGTCGTTCTTCGATGGCAAGCCCTCCAAGCTCAAGCTGGCTTCCATCGCCACCATGGAAGCACGCATCGCCGGGGCCAACCTGTTCGGGCCACGACGGGCCAACATGGGCGTCATCGGCGTCTACTCCACTATCCTGGGAGACACAGCCTTCGCAGCCGCGGGGCTGACGGAGAAGGCGGCCCGCGAGGCGGGCTACCGCATCATCGTCGGGGAAGCGGAGGCGCCCAATCGTCATCCCACTTGCATGCCGGGCGCAGCGAACCTCAAGGTGAAACTGGTTTTCGAGGCCGGAACCGGGGTGATCCTGGGAGGACAGGTGTCGGGGGCCTCGAGCGGCGGCGAGCTGATCAACGCGATCAGCGCCTGCATTCACAAGCGCATGACCGCCGATGATATTGCTACCTTTCAGACCGGAACACACCCGGGGTTGACGGCTTCGCCCATTTCATACCAGCTGGTCAATGCGGCCGAAGTGGCCCTGGCCAGCTCTCGCCGGCTATAGAAACATAAAAGGGTTCACAATATAACATGAGGGAGGCTTGAGTCATGAAGATCGCTATTAGCAGTATGGGGGACAATCTGGACGCGCAAGTCAGCTCGATCTTTGGGCGTTGCCCCTATCTTCTCTTGGTCGATACCGAGAGCATGGATTGCCGGGCGCACCCGAACCCCGCGGTGGGCGCGTCGGGGGGCGCAGGGATACAGGCCGCCCAATTCGTCGTGGAGCAGGGCGCCGAGGCCCTCCTCACCGGCAACGTAGGACCGAATGCTATGGGGGTGCTCCAGGCAGCCAATGTGCCGGTCTATCCCACCTGGGTGGGGACTGCACGGCAAGCCGTAGATGCCTTCACCCAAGGGCAATTGCAGGCGGTGAGCGGGGCAACGACTAGCACGAACACGGGCAAAGCGGGCTTGGGCCCGGCAGCGGGGGGCGGCATGGGCTTGGGTCGAGGAGGCGGTCGCGGCCAAGGTCGCGCCGGGGGCGGGGCCGGCGGAGGCAGAGGGTTCGGCGGAGGGCAACGCTAGAGACGCTGCACCACCCGGTAGAGCCACCCCAGGGAGCAAACATGATTCGCGTCGATTTTGAGCGGTGTACCGGTTGTGGCATCTGCGCCGATTTTTGTCCTCAGAAGGCCATTGGCATGATTGACGGGCGAGCGGCCATCGATGATCGCTTGTGTGGTCAGTGTGAGGCCTGCATCAACGCCTGCCCACAAGGGGCGCTGTCGAGCGTGCCCAGTGTTCCTGCCTTCAGCACGCGGTCTGCTCTGCTGCCGGCAACCGTCCCTCAGCGTGGCGTGCCGGCAGCTCGCCTTGCAAGCGTGACCTGGCGAAAGCGCGTTCTGCCCATTCTGGGAGCTGCGATCAGCCTGGCAGCCAGGGAGATCATCCCTCGTGTGGTCGATGCCCTTGTAAGCGCCCCAGCGCCAGGCAGGTATAGCCTTGGGACATCGCAGGGCATGGTGAGAGGAGTTGCCGAGGGAGGCCAGCGTCTGCGCCGACGGCGGCACGGGCGCTCGCCTAGGTCAGGATAAGCAGGGAGGAAGCATGTCAGGACGATGTTTCGACGGTCGAGATACAACAGGCCAAGTGGAGAAGGGCAAAGGGGTGGGCGGCACGGGCCCGAACAGTAGCACCATGGGCCAGTGCCTCTGCCCCTGTTGCGGTTGTCGGATCGTGCAGGAGCTTCTTGAGCCGTGCAAACGGATCAAGTGCCCCAATTGCGGCTGCTACATGGTGCCAGGTTAGCCTGTCCGCCGTTCTGCTTGCGTCGTGCTGGCGATGATGTTGGGCAGCCGCGTGGCGCCCTGTCCGGCAGGAAGCGTGGAGACGATCAGTCGCCAGCAGAATGAGGGGTGCATTCACGAATTAGCCCCTGTTCTGCTATTTGACGATTCGCTGATATTCTTGTATATAAGGCGCCAGTAGACTCTTTCAGGGCTTGGGAGGAAAATGAGGGTTCCATACTCTCGCCGTAACTGAGCCGATCGGTGGAGCGCCGGTCGGCGCTCCTTCACCCGTCGGCACACGCCCGCGTCTCGCCAGGGAGTGCGCCATTGATTCGATGATCGTGCCTACCTCCTTGACCGTCACCGGCGTGCGCCTGTGACGGTTTTTTTGTTGTGATCTACGCTCGCATCCCGCTGCCGAAGCCAGACGACAGCGAGAAGGGGCGTGATCTAGATTACAGCATCATGTCAAGGAGGTATCTGCAATGAAGGAACGTCTTACCCGCTTCTTTGCCTCGCACTGGGGCATCGTCCTCGCCGGAGCCGTGATCGGGCTCCTGGCCCCACTCTTGCAGCGCTGGGGCAACCCCGCAAACATGGGCATCTGCGTGGCCTGCTTCGAGCGCGACATCGCCGGCGCCTTGGGGCTGCATCGCACCGCGGTGGTGCAGTACATCCGCCCGGAGATCATCGGGTTCGTGTGGGGCGCCACTATCGCCGCCCTGTTGTTCCGCGAGTTCAGGGCCCGCTCGGGCTCGGCGCCCATCGTGCGTTATTTCCTGGGCGTCTTTGCCATGATCGGCGCGCTGGCCTTCCTGGGGTGCCCCTGGCGCGCACTCTTGAGGCTATCCGGTGGCGATCTGAACGCCATCCTGGCTTTGCTGGGCTTGACGGGGGGCATCGCCCTCGGCGTG
>CAYQDH010000512.1:0-4054 GCA_964416075.1 uncultured Anaerolineales bacterium
TGATCTTGCCCTGGTATCCCTCGTCCGCGAATCTCTCGGCCATCGCCTCGGATAAGGGGAATACCGTCGAGCTACCGGCACTGATAATGTCGCCCGTCACCTGCAACGGATCAACGGCAGGCAACGTGACACCTGTGCCAGAAGACTGAGCGGGAGCTTGGGTCGGCTCAACCTTGGCGGGTGCGGGCGTGGCAGGAACTTGAGTAGGCTCGGCCTTGGCGGGCGCCGGCGCAGACGTGGGTGTGACAACGGGGCTACAGGCAGTAACCACCAGGGCCACTAACAACAAGACAAACAACTTGAGCATGCATATCCTCCTAGAATTGGTCCTTTTTCTTATCGCCAATTAGAAGGATACCATGCGTGTGTTAAGGCATGTGGAACGGAGTATTAACAGGAGGTTAACAAAGGGATAAGAAACATCTTACGCGGCGTGAGGTTCCCCGCTCTGGGTTGCCTCGCGCAACGTAAAGTAGAAGGTGCTCCCTTGACCCTCGATGCTCTCTGCCCAGATGTGCCCACCATGGGCTTGGACGATATGCTTGGCGATGGCCAAGCCCAGGCCGGTCCCCCCTCCCGAGCGGGATTGGTCCGCCTTGTAAAAGCGCTCAAAGATACGCGGCAACACATCGCTCGATATGCCCACACCCGTATCTTGTACAATGACCACCAACCACGATTCGCCGCGCTGAGGGCGCCATTGTCCCTCGGGCAGGCCCATACCCCCCGTGCGCAGATTCCCGTGCTTATCCACGTGCAGTTCCTTGGCCGTCACACGAATATGCCCACCAGGGGGTGTGAATTTCACCGCATTGTGCACTAGGTTGGTCATCACCTGTTGTACACGATCCACATCGACCAGCACCATGGGAAGATCCTCGGGCAGGTCGATGTCGAGCTTAACGGCGGCTCGTTCCGCTTGCTGGCGCAGGCGTTCCGCGCCAGGCACGATGGCCTGCTCCACAGGCGTGGGCACCAGCTGGATGGGCACTCGGCCAGATTCGATGCGCGACAGCTCGAGCAACTCCTGCACCATCTGTGACATCGTGTCCACCTCGCCATCGACCAGGTCAAGAAAGCGTTGTGCCGCGGGCGGATCATCCAGAGCACCATCACGCAATGTATCCACCAATGCCTTGAGGGAGGCCAGAGGTGTTCGCAATTCGTGCGATATGTTGCTAATGAAATCGCGCCTGACGGTTTGTAGGCGCCGCACACTGGTCAGGTCCTGGAGAATCATGAGGCAGCTCACCCCGCTCTTGCCCGGCACAGCGGTCATGACGGCCTGTAGAAAAGGCCCCTGGCGAGACAACTCCATAACTTCGACCACGTCACCTTGCTGTTGCCCACACTGCCGCCACATGCTGATCAACTGGTGGTGACGCGCTACCTGGCTGAAAGGCCGCCCTACGGCGCCTTCGGATGTGGTCTCCAGGATCCGGCAGGCGGCCGGGTTGATCAGGCGAACCAACCCATTGTCATCGCTGATGAGCACGCCATCGGCCATGTGATCCAGTATGCTGGCGAGCCGTTCCCGCTCTTGGTTGAGCGACGACATCGTCTCCTGCAGGCGCTCCGCCGTCTGGTTGAATGCCGTCGTAAGGGTGCCTATTTCGTCCTGGGTGGTGGGGATGACGCGCGCCCTTAAGTCACCGGCAGCCATACGTCGCGCAGCGGCAGTTAGCCGCGCTACAGGGAGCGTCGTGTGACGGGCCAGGAATATGGCGAGCAGCAGGGCCAATAGGGACATCACGCCCGTTGCGCTAATGAAGGTGCGCCGCATGCGAGATAACTGCACATTCACATCGTCAACGGACATGGCCACGCGCATGACCGCCAGGGTCTGGCCATCCGCCAAGACCGGCACAGCCACATACATGGTGTCGTACCCCAGTGTTCGGCTCTCGCGCGTATCACGCCCCAAACCCCTGGTCAGCGCTTGCTGCGCCTCAACTCGATAGAGGTGATTCTCCATCTGCGAGGGATCTTCCGCCGAGTCGGCCCATACCACACCGTCGGGGGCAATGACGGTGACCCGAGCACCCAGGATATCCGAGTACGCGGCTACCAGGGGAGCCAGAGCCTCCATCGGTTGGTCCCCGCTCATCTGAGGCTGCAAGACAGATCCTAGCAACCGGGCATCCGCCTCCAGTCGCTCGCTAACATTGGACAGGTATCCACGTCGCACTGAGCCAGAGAGGTAGATCACGAGGCCGAGCATAACGACGATCAGGAGCACAATATACCAGAACGCAAGGCGCCATTGGATTTTGTGAAAGGCCATACTCACCCCTCAAAGCGATATCCGGTGCCGCGTACCGTAACGATGCGCACCGGGTGTGCCGGATCGGACTCTATCCTCTCACGCAACCAGCGGATGTGCACATCCACCGTGCGACTCTCCCCATCGAATTCCCAGCCCCACACCCGCTCAAGAATCAGATCCCGCGAGAGCACCATGCCCTTGTGCCTTGCTAGAAAGAACAACAGATCGAATTCCTTGGGCTTCAGCGACAAGGCCTGGCCATGGCGGGACACCTCCCGTCGGCCCAGGTCAATGGTTACGTCACCATAGGTCAAGCGTTCCGTGGTGGTTCCGTCGCCCTCGCTGGCCATCTCCTGGCGCAAGAGTCGCACGCGCCGCAGCAAGGCCTTTGCGCGGGCCATGAGCTCGCGCATGCTGAAGGGCTTGGTCATGTAATCGTCGGCCCCCACCTCCAGACCCACTATCTTGTCCACCTCATCCGCCCGCGCCGTCAGCATCAGGATGGGTACGTTCATCTCCGCACGCAGAATGCGGCAAACCTCCAACCCATCCAAGCCGGGAAGCATGATGTCCAGCAAGATGAGGTCAGGGTGCTCACGACGAGCGAGGTCCAGTGCTCGCAAGCCATCGCGAGCCTCAAGGACCTCATATCCCTGGCGCCTGAGATTATATAGCAGCGTCTCGAGAAGCGCAGGCTCATCCTCGACAACTAGAACTTTATCCATGGTGTGGCTCCTCTGTCCATTGCAGAGCATTGTAGCACCTTCAGAGACCGTTTGCCACCAAGGGCGCGCCCCTTGCTACTTTTCCCCACAAAATCGAGCAAACACGAAGAAAGCTCTTGTGCACGGCGAACAAATGCATAGAATATGTGGGTCTAGTTACCATCCCGCCATCACGTCGATTCAAATCAGAAAGGAACAGACGCCGTGAACTCCCTACGTTGGCTACTCGTCGCTGTACTGTGCCTGCTCCTGGGTATCTCTCTGGTTCGATTCTTGACCGTGCACCCGCTGCAAATGAGCTTGTATCTCTTTTTCACCTGCCTGTTTCTTTTTGTGACGATTGCCCTGCTGGGCCTGAGCTTCAGAGGCAAGGAGCTCTGGGGAGCTATTGCCCTGGCTATCGCCCTGTTTGTAGCAGGTTATTCACTGATGACCTGGAGAGTCCTGTCGCGGGAGGACAGTCGGCCCCTTCCCGCAATTACCCGCGCTACCGGGGATCCTGGAGATGGGCACACGGCAATCGTCTACCTCACCCATGGCGAGCCTGAAACATATGACCCTATCGGCTGGCTAAACACCTTTCGGGAGATCGATGAGACCGGCGTCAAATTCGTACCTATGCTGGCGCGGCCCATGTTTCTGACGCAATTGCGCAAAGCGTATCTCAGAGTGGGGGCCAGTCAACACGTCCGCGTGCACCAGCAGATGGCCAAGAGCCTGGAGCAGGCCTACCGGGATCAGGGCGACAGCACTACCCGAGTTTATGTCTCGTTCCTGGATGCTGATCCCAGGCCTGACGCCGCGGCCATCCGGGCTCTGAATGAGGGCGCAAGCAAGATCATCGTTGTGCTGGTCTTTGTCAGTGTCTCGAACCATACCGCCGAAGGCAAAGAGATGATCGAGGAACTGAATGTTGAGGACTATGGCGCCGAGCTCAGGTTCGCCGGTCCTCTGTGGGACTCGCGCACGCTACAAGGGATGTTCTTGCAGCGTGCCAACGCAGCGATTGGGGATGCCGACAAATCCAAGGTCGGTGTTCTGATGGTGGGCCACGGCCAGCCGG
>CAYQDH010000513.1:0-4047 GCA_964416075.1 uncultured Anaerolineales bacterium
CCTGAACTGTGTACGCGCGTGGTCTATCTATGGTTGGGATGGCCAGTCCGTGGTGGAAAAGCCCTATCTCGCAGTGGATGGCCAGGGCAACGTCTACGCCACCGATCCCGAAGCGTATCGTGTAGCCAAGTTCGATCGCGACGGTAAGCTGGTGGCGGTTTGGGGACAGTTTGGTAGCGACCTGGCGTCGATGAACCTGCCTACAGGTATCGAAGTCGATCCCTCGGGGCGAGTGCTCGTGTCCGATTCCGAGAACGGGCGCATCCTGGTCTTTGCGGGTAACTAGCCCATCTGTCATCCTGACCGTAAGGAACAGCCTTTCTGATGGTGAGCGGGGGGGGCTTTTCCGTGCGCTTGCTGCGAGCGCAGCTCAGGACGACGAGGGCGCGCGCTACGCTCAGCCCGTCCTATGGGCGAAGGGTCTCTGCTGGGAAACTAGGGGGCACGCGTTGAAGCTGCAAGAGTTTCAGGCCAAACGCCTGCTCGCCGCCTACGGCGTGCCTGTGTCGCGCGGCGAGCTGGCCACCAGTCCCGATGCCGCGGCAGCCATCGCCAACGACCTGGGCCAGGCCGTGGTGGTTAAAGCGCAGGTTCTGGTGGGTGGACGGGGCAAGGCGGGAGGTATCATACGAGCCGATACGCCCGAAGGGGCGCGCCAGGCGGCCGAACGGCTCTTGGGCAGCTCTCTCAAGGGGGAGGCTGTGCGTGCGGTGCTGGTCGAGCCCCTGGCGGATATCATCCGGGAGCTCTATCTGGGGTTGACCATTGATCGTCAGGCCCGGCGCATCGCCTTGGTGGGTTCCGCACAGGGTGGTATCGATATCGAGCAGACGGCCCTATCTCATTCCGAGGCGGTGCATCGAGTGCTGCTCGACCCTCTCTTGGGGCTGCGACCTTTCCACAGCACGCGGCTCGCTCGAGCCATGGCCCTGCCTCGCCCGTTGTGGCCCGCATTCGCTACCGTTGCGGGCGCGCTCTATCGCGCGGGCCAGGAAAAGGACGCTATCTTGGTGGAGATCAACCCCCTGGTGGTAAATACCGCGGGTATGCTTCTGGCCCTGGATGCCAAGATGCTCATCGACGACAACGCCCTCAATCGCCAAAAGGATCTCCTGTCGCAAGAGCAGGCCACCCAGGATAGTCCGGAAGACCGCATGGCCCGCGAGGCGGGCATCAGCTACATCAAGCTGGCGGGCAATGTCGATTGCATGGTGAATGGTGCTGGGCTGGCCATGGCCACCATGGACCTGATCAAGCTGTGTGGGGGAGAGCCTGCGAACTTTACCGATATCGGTGGGGGCGCTCGCGCCGAGCGGGTGGTAGTGGCATTGCGCCTCGTTTTTGCCGATCCCCAGGTCAGGGCCGTGCTCATCAATATTTTCGGTGGTATTACCCGTTGTGATGAGGTGGCGCGCGGCATCCTGGGCGCCCTCTCACAGGTAGAGAGCCATGTGCCCATCGTAGTGCGCCTGGTAGGCACCAATGAAGCCGAGGGGCGATGCATCCTCGAACAGGCTAGCCTGGGCCGGACTAACTTGGCCACGGCGTCCACATTAGCGGAGGGAGCTCGCCTCGCCGTAGCCGCCGCCTTAAGGGGTTAGGGCCAAGATATCAAGAGCGCCAAGGCCTCTGGGGCAAAGGATCGCTCCGGCCATTTAAGATCTAGCTGCTCAGGTCTTGGTGTTCTTTCGGGAGGCCGATAGGTGAGTATACTCGTCGATCGTTCTACCCGCGTGGTCGTGCAAGGGATCACCGGCCGCGAAGGCGCCTTTCACACCCGGCAGATGCTGGAATACGGCACCTCGATCGTGGCGGGCGTCACGCCGGGCAAGGGCGGCCAGCAGGAGGCCGGGGTCCCCGTGTACGACGACGTCGCTGGCGCTCTGCGCGAGACGGGGGCCAATACCTCCGTCATCTATGTGCCTGCGCCCTATGCGGCGGACGCCATCCTCGAGGCCGCCGACGCGGGAATTGGGCTCATCGTCTGCATCACGGAGGGGATACCCGTGTGGGATATGTTACGCGTGGTGCGCCTTCTCGAGGGGCGGCCGGTGCGCCTGATCGGCCCCAACTGCCCGGGGATCACCTCCCCGGACCTGGCCAAGGTGGGCATCATCCCTGGCCACATCCATCGTCGCGGGCCCATTGGCCTCGTGTCGCGTAGCGGCACCCTGACCTATGAGGTGGTCTGGTCTCTGACACAGGCCGGCCTGGGCCAATCGACCTGTTTGGGGATCGGGGGCGATCCTATCCCCGGCTCTACTTTTGTGGATATCTTGCGCCTCTTTGGCGACGATCCGGAGACGGAGGTGGTGGTCATCATCGGGGAGATCGGTGGTAATGCCGAGGAACAGGCTGCGGAGTTGATCGAGAGCGGATATGCCAAGCCGGTTGTCGCCTTTGTCGCTGGGCGAACGGCTCCTCCAGGACGGCGCATGGGTCACGCGGGGGCCATCGTCGACGGGGCCACGGGCCGCGCCGACGACAAGATCGTGCGGCTGCGTCGCGCAGGGGTGCGTGTCGCCGATTACCCGGAGCACATCGCCCGGATCGTGGCGGACTGTTGCGCGCCAGGCTGCTGGCGATGACCAACCTTTTTGCAAAGACGCGCGCTTTCCTGTTCGATTTCGATGGCACACTCATCCATCAGCGCATCGACTTTGGCCGGATGCGCAGTGATGTGTGGGATATCGTGGAGCGCTTTGGTGTGTCCGTCGAGCCACTCAAGGCGATGTATGTCCTCGAATTGATCGAGCACGTCGCTGCCGAGCTAGCCGCCCAGACGGGACTGTCCTCTCAGGATGGCGACTGTGAGCAGGCTTTTCGGGCTCAGACCCGCCAGGCCATCGTGGATATCGAGCTACGGGCGGCCGAAGGAGCCGAAGCTTTTCCGGGGGTTGCTGCGATGCTGCAGGCTCTCGCGGACGGGGGCTGGCGCGTGGGCATCGTCACGCGCAACTGCCGCCCCGCCGTGGAGCGTGTGCTGGCCCTGCTGCCGCTCTATCACGACGTGCTACTCACCCGCGATGATGTGGTGCGCGCCAAGCCCGATCCGGAGCATTTGTTGGCTGCTCTGCGGGCCCTGGGTGTGCCTGGCGCCAAGGCAGCTATGTGTGGCGACCATCCCATGGATGTGCTGGCCGGGCAGCGGGTGGGTGCCCTGACCGTCGGCGTTCTGGGCCCCAGCTCGCCCGCGGATTACTTTGCCGAGGTGCAGCCGGACCTGGTGTTGGCTAGGGTGACCGACTTGCTGGGCCATTTGTCGCGTTGACAGCACGCTCGTTTGCGCCTATGATGTGTTTCATCGCTGGAGATGAGAGGCTACGGCTTGAATTGTAGCCAGTCTACGGCCATGATATAGGACCCAAGAGGGTTATGCGCTGTCCCTTCGGTGATGAGCGGGAAGCACGCGCAATCGACGCTGGCCAAGGTAACGCTCACGCGCGGTCTTGGCCCTTTTTGTCCGCGTCCGGAAGGCTCAGGTTTGGCGGCGCAGACTGTGCAGCAAAGGAGGTGCGCAGTGTTAGTTGCAGAAAAACCATCCTTGCCCCCTACGTCAGAATCCACTGTTCAAGAGAGAACTGTGCAGCGTGTTCGTCGGCGTGGGCGTGTGAGGGTGTTTCGCAACTGGTGCAAGGGCTGCGGGCTATGCATCGCTTTTTGCCCGCAGCAGGTCTACGAGGAAGGCGCCGAACACCGCCCGGTGGTTGCACACCAGGAGAGGTGCATCGCCTGCCGTTGGTGCGCCATTCACTGCCCGGATTTCGCCATTCTTGTCGAGGAGATCGACGGAAACAGGGGTGAGGTCGCCAAGTGAGCGTCAGGTTGCTGCAAGGCAATGCGGCCTGTGCCGAGGGGGCGCTGGCTGCCGGCTGTCGTTTCTTTGCGGGTTATCCCATTACCCCTTCGACCGAGATCGCGGAGATCCTGTCGCGCGAGCTGCCCAAGCTGGGGGGCAAGTTCATCCAAATGGAAGATGAAATCGCCTCTCTGGCCGCGGTGATCGGCGCGTCGGTAGGGGGCCTCAAGTCGATGACCGCCACCAGC
>CAYQDH010000514.1:0-4044 GCA_964416075.1 uncultured Anaerolineales bacterium
GCGCAAACCGGCCTGGGCGCTGTACGTGACCGTCTTTGCGGTGCTCTTGCCCATTGGCCTCATCCCCCCAGAGATACAGTCGCAGATCAACCGCACGATGACGGTCCTCACCCTGGCCGTGTGGCTCATCGACACCCTCACCCGGCGCCGTCGCATCGTCTTTTCGGCTAGCGCGCTATGGATGCTCGGCTTTTTGGCATGGTCCAGCCTGACCTTGCTCTGGGCCGGCAACCTGGATCGAGCGAGCAGCGCTCTGCAGACCTACATCCTTAGGGTTCTGCTCTTTCTTTTCCTGTTGCCCAACGTGATCAGGAGCCAGGATAATCTGCGCGGCCTGATGAATGCGCTGGCCATCCATGGGTGGGTGGTGATCCTGGCCACGCTATTCAGCGTGTTGCAGACGGGTTGGGCGCCAGGCCTGCGACTCAAGGTGTTCGGCGAGAATGAGAACGGTCTGGGCATCCTGATCCTGGTCGGCTTGCCAGGTGTCCTGGCGTGGGCCGGGCGAGGCTCTGAACGATGGGCGGGCCTGTCCAAGGTGGCAGCTCTGGCCTATATTATGTTCAGTATCGTCATCTTGGCCATGACGGGATCCAGGGGCAGCAGCTTGTCGCTGGTGGCGGTTCTGGCCACCCTCCTGCTCTGGAGGCCAACCCGAGCCTATGGAGCTGCCGGGTTGGTCGTCCTGGTTATCGCTGCCCTGGGTGCCTCGTTCATCTTTTCGACGCTCGTGGAACGTATCTTGGTGCAGCGCGGGGATACGATGCTGGGCGGGCGCGAGGCGCTGTGGAAGGCCGCGTGGATGGTTATCACCGACTACCCCTGGCGCGGCATAGGGATCGGCAACGCGCCCTATGCCATCAAGGGCTATGTGGAGCAGATGCGCAGCATCTGGGGGGCCGATATCACGCCAGTGCACAATCCCCTGCTGACGATCTGGACCGAGACGGGCATTCCTGGGCTGGCCCTCTACATGGGGGGATTGCTCACAGCGGTGGTGCAGTTCGTGCGTTGCTTCTCACGGTTGCGCAAGGCGCGGGGACTGTCCGTGCAGCAGACCGGGCCCAGGCGCTATCTGCTCTCCTATTGTGCGGTCATAGCCAGTGTGTTCATCGGGTACATGTTGTCCTGGATCAAGGGGGGCGGCATGGAATCCGACTATAGCTACTTTATGATGTTGGGGCTGCTGATCGCGCCACTGTACCTGGCCCGCAGGCCCGAGCCAGACGCCGCCCAACCACAGCAACAACGTACAGATCGAGGCCCGTATGGACAGTAGGCAAACCAGGCTCTTGTTTGTCATCGATAACTTGAGCACCGGCGGTGCGCAGCGGCAGATGGTCAATTTGGCGCTGGGGCTGACCCGCCAAGGGCACCAGGTGGAGCTCTTTTGCTATGCCCCGGGCGACCTGCTGGCCGCGCCCCTGCACCAGGCAGGCATCACCGTGCATTGGCATCTCAAACGCGGCCGCTATGCGCCGGACGTGCTGGTGGCCCTGCGCAAACTGATGGCCCGCGAGCGCTACGATCTGGTGCTCTCTTTCCTGACCACGCCGAATTTCTATGCCATCGTGGCCAGCCGCCTAGCGCTAGGGCGCCGTGTCCCGGTGGTGGTTTCCGAGCGCTTTTGTGACCTCCCGGAGGGACCCGCTCGAACCGAGCGCATGGTGCGGCCCTTTTACCGCCTAGCGGATCATGTGGTGACCAATTCTCACCACCAGCGAGAGAACCTGGCCCAGCGCCATCGCTTCCTGCAGGGGCGCCTCTCCACCATCTATAACGGCTATGACCTGCAGGCGTTCGCGCCCGCCGCAAACCATGCGGACGGATCGTCTATGGATAGCGAGCCCTTGCGCCTGTTGGTGATTGCCAGTGTATCGCCTTACAAGAATGGGCTCTGCCTGATCGAAGCGCTCAACCTCCTGCGGCAGCGGGGCACCCTGCTCCCGCACGTCACCTGGATCGGCCAGCGTTTGATGGCGGGCAACAGACTGCAATATCTGCAGGCCATGGAGCGTAAAATCGACGAGTACAGCCTGCAACCGCAATGGGCTTGGCTGGACCAGCGGTCCGACATCGCGGACCAGTTGCGGTCGCACGATGTGTTGGTCCATCCCTCGTATGGCGAGGGCCTGCCCAATGTGGTCTGCGAGGCGCTGGCGTGCGGCCGCCCAGTGATTGTGAGCAACACCCTGGACCATGCCCGCTTGGTGCAACACGGCCAAAGCGGCCTGCTGTTCGACTGGAGGAACCCTTCCGATCTGGCGGCCAAGATCGAGGAGATGGCCCAGCTCAAGCCGGGGGAACGGGACACCATGGGTGCGCGGGGGCGACGCTTCGCCGAAGAACACCTTTCGCTGGATCGCTTTGTCGGCGACTATGACCGGCTCTTTATGAGCCTGATCGGCCGGTGAGCGCTATGTTCCTATTGCGGATGCTGGCACAGGTGTTGATCATGTGGCGCCGCGTGTGGAGCAGGATCAAGATGGTCCTGCTCAGGCCCGCTTTCCGCCGCACCGGGACGCACTTTATCTTTGATCCTGAGGGCCACTATACCTTCGAGAACGTCGAGGTGGGCGACGACGTAACCATCAGCTATGACTGTCTGTTCCTGGCCGCCCGCAGCCGCATCGTCATCGGCAGCAAAGCCATGATCGGCCCGGGCGTGATGATCATCGGCGGGAACCACAACACCGCCGTGCCGGGGCGCTTCATGTACGACGTGCGAGACAAAAAGCCGGAGGATGACCGGGACGTGATCATCGAGGACGATGTGTGGGTGGGAGCGCGCGCGGTGATCCTCAAGGGCGTAACGGTGGGCAGGGGATCGATCGTGGCCGCGGGGGCGGTGGTGAACAAGGATGTGCCCCCCTACGCCGTGGTGGGCGGCGTGCCGGCCCGGGTCATCAGCAGGCGCTTTGACCTGGAAACCGTGCTGCAGCACGAGGCGGCGCTCTATCCGCCGGAGCGCCGGTTGAGCCGGGAGCATCTGACAGAGGTGTTGAACGATGGCCGCAGGGACTGAGCGGGAAACGAGGCAGGATGCCCCGGCTACTGCGGGTAAGGCGCGGGTGCTGATGTCGGGTCACCTCCCGCCGCCGATGGGAGGTATGGCGGCCTTTTACCAAGCGATGTTGGCCTCTTCGCTGCCCGAGCGGGTGGACCTCTGTTTCGTGCAGACCAGCTCGCGGAGCCGAGCACTGGCCGACAGCGGAAGCGCGAGCGCCTCGAACATCCTATCGGCGCTGCAGGACTGCGCGCGCTTTGCCCGCGCTGTGCTGCGCCATCGTCCTCAAGTGGCCCACATCGGCACGGCGTATGGGCTTTCCTTCGTAAAGCACAGCGTCTGCGTGGTGATCGCCCGGCTACTGGGGAGCCGCGTGCTGTTGCATCCGCATTGCTCGTTTGCCGTTCTCTATGCCGAGCGCTCATCCAGGTGGCGCTGGTATGTCAGGCAGGTCGCCCGCCTGTGCGATGGCATCGTGGCCCTGTCACACGAATGGGAGCAATTGCGCGCCGTCGCGCCAATGTGCCGAATCTATGCGCTGCCCAACGCCATCGATCGCGCGCCGTATGCAGAGGTCGCGCGAGACCATATGGCAGAGCCGGCCATCCCGAGGCCCAGCAATGGTGGGGCGCCGCTGCGAGCGCTCTACCTGGGATACCTGGGTAAGGCCAAGGGAAGCCACGACCTTGTAGAAGCCGCGCGCGAGCTACAGGCGGCGGGGGAGCCGGTGTCTTTCGATCTGGTGGGGGACGAGCTGGCCCCCGGCGAGTTGGAACCTTTGCGCCAACAGATCGAGAGCGCGGGCGTAGGGGACCACGTTCGGCTGCACCAGGCTGCCTATGGCGCCGACAAGCTGGCCTGCTTCCGCGACGCGGGCCTGTTGGTCTATCCCTCCTACCACGAGGGGATGCCCATGGCCGTGCTGGAGGCCATGGCCTGCGCGCTGCCGGTCGTGGCCACCCGCGTGGGCGGGCTACCCGACCTGATCATCGACGAGTTCAATGGCCTGTTGGTGGAGCCCGGGCGGCCCAAGCAGC
>CAYQDH010000515.1:0-4040 GCA_964416075.1 uncultured Anaerolineales bacterium
CCGCGCCGGGTAGGACTCACTGTATAAAACGAAAACGGGCCGCACACCCCGCTCTAGCGCATGGATCACGGATCTCGATCCTTCGACCACATAGCGCTTTTCGCGGTAACGCACCCGCTTTTTCTGCTGCAACGAACGTACGTATTTTAACGTCTGGTTATCGGAACTGCTGATCGTTCCCAGAAATGGCACGCTGCCTTACCGACGTATCAGGCTGCTGGCACTTGGTGCTCTTGCACCATCTTGACCAGGTTCGTGAAGCCAGTTGGATCGGTCACTGCCATATCGGCCAACATCTTGCGGTTGATTTCGATGCCCGCGATCCTCAATCCCTCGATAAAACGGCTGTAGCTCATGCCGTTCTCTCTTGCACCCGCATTGATGCGCTGAATCCACAGCCGCCGCATCTCGCGCTTGCGATCGCGGCGATCACGTGTGGCATAGGACAGAGCGTGGAGCATCGCCTCATTGGCGCGCGAGAACAGTCGATGCTTGGATAGGCGCTGTCCCTTGGTGATCTTGAGAACCTTGTGGTGGCGCCGGCGATTGGTATAGCCTCCCTTGACTCGCATTCGTGTTCCTCTCTAAGTGATATCTCTAATCAAGGTCAACGATCTGGGATTTCGGCTAGCCCTTATGTTTAGACAGATAGGGCGCCAACCGCTTGATGCGGGTGACTTCACCGGGCGCGACCATCTCCACCATCTTCCACGATACTCGCTTCGCTCGCTTGGACCGATTACGCCGAAGGTGACGTTTCTCACCTCGCGTGCGCATCAATTTGCCCGTACCGGTTAGCTTGAATCGCTTAGCGGTGGCCTTGTGGGTCTTTAGCTTAGGCACTTGTTTCCCCCAATCATTAATGTATAGCCTGCCCCGTCCAAGCTCACTTAGGAAGCAGTGGGCTTGTTTACCGGGGCCAGAACCATCAACATAGTGTTGCCTTCCATCTCAGGTCTCTGCTCGATAAAGGCTACATCGCTCAGCGCATTGGCGATCTTGTCCAAAAGATCCCTGGCAATATCCTGATGCGTGATCTCTCGACCGCGGAATCGCACTCTAACACGCACCTTGGCCCCATCCGCAAAGAATTGTCGAGCTTGATTGGTCTTGGTCATGACGTCATGCTCGGCAATCTTGGGCTTGATTCGGATTTCCTTGACATCGATCTGCTTTTGAGCCCGCCGGGCTTCTCGCTCGCGCCTGGTCCGTTCATACATAAACTTGCCATAATCTAGAAGACGGCACACGGGAGGCCTGGCGTTAGGCGCCACTTCCACCAAATCAACGCCTCTTTCCTCGGCCATCCGCAGGGCTTCTCGAATGGGATAAATCCCCAATTGCTTGCCCGTCTCGTCGACCAGACGCACTTCTCTAACCCGAATCTCCAGATTCAGACGATGTTCTCTTGCGCTGATATTAGCACCTCATTCGTGAAATTCTTAGCCCCGACTGGAGGCATGACAAAAACCGACCTATGGACATAGGCTAACTTGTATACTTTATCACAAGAGCAAGCTCCAGTCAAATCCTCCCCTACTCCTGGATCTGCCTAGTATGGTCCTCGCTCAAAGCCCAACCTGTGGACACCTGCTTTGCCGAGAGTTGCACCTCAGACACTTGACAGCCGCGCATCCCCAGCCATAATCTATGCGAATCTCTATACTGAAGAGGGGATATGAAGATCACCTTTTTTGGGGCCGCACGCAACGTGACCGGCTCGTTGCATCTCTTGCAGGTCAATGGCAGCCGCATTTTGCTCGAATGTGGTCTTTTCCAGGGGCGTCGCGAAGAATCCTATCAGCGCAACCGGCACTTTCCGTTCGACGCAAGCACGCTGGACGCCATGGTGCTCTCGCATGCGCACATCGATCACAGTGGGAACATTCCCAACCTGGTACGTTCCGGCTTTGCTGGTAATATTCACGCTACCTTTGCCACCCGTGACCTATGTAGCATCATGTTGCAGGATTCTGCCCACATCTTGGAAAGCGATGTGGCCTATCTTAACAAAAGGCGCAAGCGAGAGGGACAGCCTCTCTTGGAGCCCTTTTATACCTCCAGTGACGTCGTCACGGCTCTACGCAATTTCGTCACAGTCGATTACAATCGGCCCCTCCCGATCGCCCCGGGCGTGACCCTCACCTTCTACGATGCCGGGCACATCCTGGGCTCGGCCTTGTGCGCTTTCGACATCGATGAAGATGGACGCCATTCTCGCCTCCTCTTTACGGGAGATCTGGGACGCAAGGGAATGCTGATCCTACGCGATCCCCAGGTGGTTCCCAACGTGGATTACCTGCTTACCGAAAGCACCTACGGTGGCCGTCGGCATGGCACGCCGGAGGATGCCGAAGCGGAGCTCAGGCGTGTCGTCAACGAAACGTTCAAACGCAAAGGCAAGGTCATCATCCCCGCCTTTTCTGTGGGCCGCACGCAAGAGATCGTCTATGCTCTCCACCGGCTGGCCAACGCCAACCAGATTCCACATCTCCCTATCTTTGTGGATTCACCCCTATCCACCAATGCGACCGAGGTGTTCCGGCTCCATCCCGAGGCCTATGATACCGAGACGCTCAACTTTATGGAGCGGTACCGAGACCCCTTTGGCTTTGACCAGTTGCGTTACACGCGCGATGTTGAGGACAGCAAGGATCTCAATGAGCGGGATGATCCGATGATCATCATTAGCGCCTCGGGGATGTGCGAATCGGGACGTATCCTGCATCACCTCAAATACAACATCAGCAATGAGCGCAACACCATTCTGTTCGTGGGCTTTCAGGCACAGAACACGCTCGGCCGCCGCATCTTGGACGGCGAGAAAAGCGTTCCCATCCTGGGAGACAGATTCCCCGTCAGGGCGCGCCTGGAGCGCATCGATGGCTATAGCGCTCACGCCGACCACGATGAGTTGCTGAGCTATTTTGGAGAGTTGCAGCCCGAGCGGCTATCGCGCGTGCTACTCGTGCACGGCGAAGAAGAGTCTGCTCTGGCCTTGCAAAAAGCTCTTGGGGAGCTAGGTATCAAGGATAGCTATATCCCTCACCCAAACGAGCAAGTCACGCTCTAGCAGGGCTCGCCCATGGTCGCCAAGACCTGCAGTAGCTCCTGGCGATCTGCTTCATCCAGTTTCAGCGTGCCGAGCTCGGGGCGGCAGAGCCTGGTCTGGAAAATACCTCGATGCACCAGGAACATCTTGCCGGCCTCCTGCGAGGCGGTGTGCCAGCGCCAGAAGACGAGGGGCAGCATACGGTTCCACTCGCGGCGGGCCTCATCCTTTTTCCCCTCTTGCCATAGGTCAAAGATACGAGCATGGGTGTGTGGGGCGCAGCAACTGGGCATGATCCCTCTGGCGCCCCATTCGAGCTCTGCGGGATAGTGGAGGCCGGGACCAAAGATCGTGACCCGGTCACCCAGCACTCGCACGTATTGGCGCAGCTTGATGCCATGCGAGGTTTCTTCTTTGATGTACTTGACCTGGGGGAAGCGCTCCAGCAGGGTCTCGAAAAAGGGCACATCCATGCTCTTGATGGCATGGATCATCAGTGGGATATCCAGTCCCTCACAGAGGGCTGCATAATGCGCCAGCATCTTGTCACTGGACACCTCTTCCATGAGTGTGCCACGCCAGGCCTCGGGGGGCATGACGAACACGGCGGAGGCGCCCGCGCTCTGGGCATGGCGCGTGAGCTGCACCGACTCCTCGGTCGTCGGCGCCGAAGTTCCCACTAGCACCGGTGTGCGTCCGGCGTTGGTTTCCATGACCACGTCGACGACGCGCATGCGCTCATCAGCCGTCAGATAGCGCGCCTCTGAATCCCCTCCATTGGGCGACATTCCCTGCGCGCCATTTTCGATGAGGTAATTCGTCAGCCTGCGCATGCTGGCCAGGTCCACTTGGCCACCCGGGTCATAGGCTGTGGGCACAATGGGATAGTATCCCTGCAATATCCGGGTCATGGCGAGTCCTTTCTTCTGCCAGGTGGTGCCGTGGTGAGGCGCTAGCGCTTCAGGGAGTCACCGATTTGAGATAGATC
>CAYQDH010000516.1:0-312 GCA_964416075.1 uncultured Anaerolineales bacterium
CTGCCACCCAACTCGCTTATCCCGGTTCCTTCGGCCACTCTGCCACCCAACGCCCTTCTCCCGGTTCCTTCGGCCACTCTGCCGCACAACCCGCATATCCCGGTCCCTTCAGGCACTCGCAGCGGGCGCCCCACTCCCCAAGGCTGTAAGTCGCCCTGGCTGTCACCCTTCGCTCACGCCCACGCCCACCGTCACAGCCATGGCAAGCGGGGATGCTTCCCTACGGTCAGCATGACAATCGCGCAGCCCTAGCCACCCCCTCGCCCGCCTTGCGCACCCGGTCGGGGGCCGACTCCTGGGGCGTGTCCTTCT
>CAYQDH010000516.1:322-4027 GCA_964416075.1 uncultured Anaerolineales bacterium
TGTGCCTCAAGTAGAATAGGACCATATTAGCGAACCCTATCTCAGGAGGGAACGATGAGTGACAACATCGGGTCCCGCCAGTCAGCGGGCGCATCCCGGCGGCTATTCTCGGCTGCCCTGCGCGATGTGCTGGTGACGGACCCCTTCTGGTTGCCCAAGCTGAACACGCTGCGCACTGTGACGGTCAACGATGTCTTGGACAAGTTCGAGGGCGATGGCGCCCTGGCCAATTTCGACCGCGTGGCGCAGGGGCTGGCCGGCGAGCACGCTGGCCCCCCCTGGTTCGACGGCCTGGTCTACGAGACGATGCGCGCCGCTTCCGACTTCCTGGCCGCCTCCTACGACGCCGCGCTCGACGAGCGACTCGATGGCATCATCGAGCGCATCGCCGCGGCGCAGGCGGACGACCCCGACGGCTATATCAACACCTTTATTGCCTTAGAGCAGCCCGACAAGCGCTGGGGCGCCAACGGGGGTAACCAGCTGTGGAGCCACGAGGAGTACGACGCCGGATGCCTGGTGGAAGCGGGTGTGCATCACTATCGCGCCACGGGCAAGACCAGCCTGCTGGCGCTGGCGGTGCGCTTTGCCGACTATATGTGCCGTTATATCGGCCCCGCGCCCCAGGGCTCTCAGCCAAGGGGCGCCGCGCCAAGGGGCGCCGCGCCCCCGCACAACATCGTGCCCTCGCATCCCCTCGCGGAAGAGGCGTTCCTCAAGCTCTACCGCCTCTTGTGCGACGAGCCGGCCCTGGCCGAAAAGCTCGCGACCCCGGCCGACCCCCAGCCGTACCTCGACCTGGTGCGCTTTTGGATCGACAACCGGGGCAACCACGCCGGGCGTATCAGCTTTACCGAATATGCCCAGGATCACCGTCCCTTGGTGGAGCAACCCGAGGCGGTGGGCCATGCCGTGCGCGCCACCCTGCTCTACACCGGGCTGGCGGCCCTGGCAGCGGAGACGGGCGAGCCATCCTACGCCGAGGCGTCCCTGCGCCTGTGGGAGGATGTGGTCGAGCGCAAGATGTTTATCACCGGCGGGGTCGGCCCGATCAAGGAATACGAGGGCTTTGGCTATGGCTACTACCTGCCCAACACCGGCTACATCGAGACCTGCGCGGGCGTGGGCCTGGCCTTCTGGGCCAGCCAGATGAGCCAGGCGTGGGGTGGCGGAGAGTATATGGACGTGTACGAGCGCGTGATCTACAACAACGTCCTCGCGGGGGTGTCGCTCGCCGGCAACCGCTATTCCTACGAGAACCCACTCCATAGCCGGGGGACGATGCATCGTTGGGCCTGGCATGGCTGCCCTTGCTGCCCGCCCATGCTGCTCAAGCTCTACGCCGAGATGCCCAGACTCATCCTGGCTCACGACGGGCAGGACATCTACATCAACCTGTATATCGGCAGCCGTAGCAGGGTCGCGCTGCCCGCGGGCGAGGTGGACGTGGCCCTGGAGACCCGTTATCCCTGGGATGGCACGGTGAGGATCACTCTGCAGCAGGATGAGAGCCGCGCCTACGCCCTGCGCCTGCGCATCCCGGGCTGGTGCCAGCACTATGCCTGGCGCGTCAACGGCGAGGTGCTCCCCATAGGCGAGATCGTCGACGGCTATGCCGTCCTGGCGCGGACATGGAGGGATGGCGACCTCGTGGAGCTGGACCTGGCCATGCCCGTGCAGCGCGTCGCCTCGCACCCCTTTGTCAGCTTTACCCGGGAGCGGGCGGCCATCCAGCGCGGCCCGGTCGTCTACTGCCTGGAGGGTGTCGATAACACCTGCCCCGACGACCCAACCCTGGCGGCGGACCCGCAGTTCCAGGCCCACTATCGCCCCGACCTGCTGCGCGGCGTGGTGGCCATTACCGCCCAGGATGCCGAGGGCCGCGAGATCCTGGCCATCCCCTACTATGCCTGGGGCAACAGAACCCGCCTGGAGTTAAGCCCGGTGGCTGGGGTGAACCGCCCCAGCCTTGCGTCCGACCGGGATTGGCTGGCGGTCTGGCTCAAGCAGGACGATTGGTTCCGCCTGCGCCAGCCGCTCGACGGCGATGAGCGCCGGGGGTGGGAGCATGGGCTCTACCGAACTCTACCCTAGAGCCATGCGGCATGAGCGGCGTGATCCGTCGTAGAGGTAGTCGAGGCATTTTCCTTCGTCCTATTTCGCAGATGCTGTACACACTCCCACAGGCCTCAGTCGGTTTACAAGACGGCATTTCTGTGCTATAATGTAAACCGTGATGGCAGAATGAGGAGATGGATATGGTAACCCTGGGAGAACGGCTGAAGATGGCGCGTGCTATGTCTGGCTTCTCGTTGCGCGAGCTTGCGGAGCGAGCGGGAGTCAGCCACATGGCGGTATCGAAATACGAGCGTGGACTGGATGTGCCCAGTTCGGCTGTGTTGTTGCGTCTGGCGGAAGCGCTGAGTGTGAAGCTGGATTATCTGTTTCGTTCCTCGACCGTGGTTCTCGATCCTGCGGCCGTGCACTTTCGCTGCGGCAGCATGTGTGGCGCCAAGGCGCGAAACCAGGTCCGGGCCGAGGTCGTCGAGTGTACGGAACGTACCTTCGATGTGGAGAAGTTGCTTGGGGAGCGAAGGCCTTTTGGCAAGCCAGCATTTGATCTAGAAGTCAGCAGCGTAGAGGACGTAGAGCGCGTGGCCCTGGACCTGCGGAACGCCTGGGAACTAGGGCTTGGCCCGATTGTGAACCTCATCGCTGTACTAGAAAACAGGGGCGTGCGAGTATGCCTGATACAGGGAAGCGAAGGATTCGATGGCCTCTCTGCTTGGATTCAAGGCGAAATCCCTGTCATCGCGATACAGCGGGGAATCCCCGGTGATCGACAGCGCTTCGATCTGGCTCACGAACTGGCGTATCTGTTGTTCGGTCTGTCGCCCAGCACAAAAGAGGAGGCCGTAGCGCTTCGCTTCGCGAGAGCCTTGCTGGTGCCCGAACTGACGGCACGGGCGGAACTGGGGGATCGCCGACGGGACCTTAGCACCAACGAGCTTTACCTGCTCAAACACAAGCATGGGTTGAGCATGCAAGCCTGGGTGCGACGCGCCCAAGATTTGGACATAATCGATGAGGCGGCCTACCAGAGGATCTGCCAACGATTCATCCAGATGGGCTGGCGGAGGCAGGAACCAGGGAAGCAGGTACCCTCCGAGGAGCCAGGACGCATGAAGCAACTCGTCTTTCGCGCGCTCGCAGAGGATGTCATCTCGCGCTCGCGTGCACAAGAGCTTCTGGACGAACCACTCTCCGAGATGGTGCCCGAGCTGGCATGATGCGACATCGGGATCGCCTTACGGCCTTGATACTCTGTGTGGCGGATGCCAGCGTACTGATCGACCTGCGTAACGGCCATGTACTGGACACCTTTACAGCGCTATCCTACCACATTATTGTTCCAGATGCCGTATTCGCAGAGTTGGATCCGCCTTTGCGTAGCATGATAGAGGATCTCGGATTCGAGATTGGTGGCCTGGAAGCGGCCACGATTCTCGAGGTGTTCGGTCTGCGGAGCTCGCAGCCTCGGCTATCGGTGGCCGATCTGTTCGCATTGTTCCTGGCGCGCGACCGGGGAGCGATGCTCCTCACGGGCGATAGCCGACTCAAGCGATTGGCCGAAGCGCACGGCCTAACGGTGCATGGCGTGCTATGGGTACTGGATGCGTTGCTCCAGCACCAGGTGCTCGATAA
>CAYQDH010000517.1:0-4027 GCA_964416075.1 uncultured Anaerolineales bacterium
CGACGCGGTCGAGCATCCCGTGCTGCCGGTGTTGGACCCTGAAGTGGCTAGGGCTTGTACAGACGAAGCGATGCGCCAGTCCCAGACGATTGAGCTGATCGCCTCGGAGAACTATGTGAGCCGCGCCGTGTTGGAGGCGCAGTCCTCGGTGCTCACGAACAAGTATGCCGAGGGTTACCCTGGGCATCGCTACTATGGCGGATGCCGCTATGTGGATGTGGTGGAGCGGTTGGCCATCGAGCGGGCCAAGGCTCTGTTTGGGGCCGAGCACGCCAACGTGCAGCCACATTCGGGCTCCCAAGCCAACGCAGCGGCCTATATGGCTGTGTTGGACGTGGGCGACACGGTCTTGGCGATGAGCTTGGCCCATGGGGGTCACCTGACCCATGGCCACAAATTGAGTTTCTCGGGCCGGCAGTACAGCTTCCAGCACTATGGGGTGACCCGCGAGACAGAGCGTATCGATTACGACGCGCTGGAAGCGCAGGCCGTCGCGCTGCGACCCAAGCTGATCGTGGCTGGCGCCAGCGCCTATCCGCGCATTATCGATTTTCCCCGCCTGCAGGCGATTGCCCAGCGCGTGGAGGCTTATCTGATGGTCGACATGGCCCACATCGCCGGGTTGGTAGCCGCCGGTGTGCACCCTAGCCCCGTACCCTATGCTGATCTTGTAACCACCACGACACACAAGACGCTGCGCGGCCCGCGGGCCGGGCTGATCCTGTGCAAAGGGGATCTGGCAGAGAAGGTGGACAAGGCCGTGTTCCCGGGGATTCAGGGAGGGCCCCTGATGCACATCATCGCGGCCAAGGCGGTAGCCCTGGGTGAGGCGCTAGGCCCCGAGTTTGCGTCTTACCAGCGGCGTATCGTGGACAATGCCCAAGCGATGGCGGAGGAACTCCAGGCACAGGGATTGCGCCTTGTCTCGGGGGGCACCGACAACCACCTCATGCTCGTCGACGTCGGTTCGATGGGGACCACCGGGCACGCGGCCGAGTTGGCGCTGGACAAGGCCGGCATCGCTTGCAACAAAAATATGATCCCCTTCGATCCTCGGCCCGCGCGCGTCACGAGCGGCATCCGCTTGGGCACCCCGGCGGTTACCACGCGCGGCATGGGTACGGCCGAGATGCGGAAAATCGCGAGCCTTATCGTGCATGTCTTGCGGCATGTCGACCAAGAAGACGCCCTGCAGGACGTGCGCCAGGAGACGCTGGCCCTCTGCGAGGCGTTCCCCATCCCCAATTGGCCGGCCTGCTGAGCAACTGGCGAGATGTGGTGCAGGCATAACGACCGCCGAGCCGCCTCTGACTTGTGTGCTACTGGGTCACATCCCCAGGTACCATCGTAGCAGTGTGTCGCCATACAAGAGCACGACCATCGTAGCCAAGACCATAAAAGGGCCAAAAGGGATCTCCGATTTCACCCCGGCGCGGCGAGATATGAGGAGCGCTGTGGCGATCAACCCTGCCAGCAGGAATGATCCGACGATGACCCACACGATACCGGGAAGGCCCACGATCAACCCTACAAAGAGAGCGAGCTTGACATCCCCGGCGCCGATGCCCCGAGGCGATATGAGCCACATGACGGCAAACACCAGCAGGTCCAAGGCTCCGCCCATGAGCAAGGCAAGCATCTTGGTGGCCCAAGGCGAGGACGCATCCCCTAGGCCCAAGGGAGACGGTGCCGCCATGCTGGGACGGACCGTCGGGCTCGTCACTAGCCAGGCTTGTAGCGGGATGGTCAGCAACGCGAGTGCAATGGCTGGCCAGATAAAGCGGTTGAGGATCAGGTGGCGCTCTAGGTCGATGACAAAGATAATCCCGAGCATACAGAAGTATAGGGAGTACAGCAGGAGCAGGATGCTGGGACCGATGACGATCCATAGCAGGGCAAAGATGAGGCCCGTGGACAGCTCCACCAGCGGAGCGCGCATGGGCCACCGCGCGCCACAGGTTGGGCAGCGGCCTCGTCGCAACACGTACCCCACGACGGGAACCCAATCCCAACCCGCGGGCCGGGCCACACAAGCGAGGCAGCGCGAGAAGGTGCGCCGGGTTCCAGGGCTGGACAGGCGATCGATGAGTCTGTTGACGAGCACGCCGACGCCCAAGCCCAGCAAAGCATAGAGTCCCATGGGTAATATGGACATGGTAGGTTAGGGGATGCGCAGTTTCTGGCCCACATAGATCGTGGATCCGTGCAAGCCGTTGGCCGCCTTGATCGCTTCCACCGTACAGCCATAGCGCCGCGAGATGCTGAAAAGGGTATCGTGCCGCTGCACCACGTAAAAATGGTCCCCTGCCGGTCCTTTGGGGTGACCACCTGGCCCCTGTGGTTTCGGTGGCTGGCTGGCCCAAGGAAGAGGAAAGGGCAACGGGCCGCCGGTCCAGCCCTTGGGCGGAATAACCAGTAACTGGTAGACATGCAGGCTATAGGTATCCAGCCCGTTGGCCAACATCAATAGAGGCACCGCGGTGTCGTGCAGCTTGGCGATACTGACCAGGGTCTCGCCGGGGACGGTCATGTGCACGACGGGCCCATGCTCCAGCGGCGATGGCACAAAGATAGCCTGGTAGGCATAGAGCGCCTGATGGCTCATGCCATTGGCGGCCATGATGGCCCATACGGTGGTGTGGTATAACTCGGCAATCGAGCGCAGCGTCTCGCCGGGTTGCACGATATGCACGATGGGCCCCACGGGCGGCGCATCTGCTGAGACGATGGTGATGGTGTCTCCCACCTGTATCGCGGGAGCCATCATGCCGTTGGCCTGCATAATGGCCTGTACCGTGGTGCCGTAGGTTTTGGCCAAGCTAAAGAGCGTGTCTCCCGCCTTGACGGTATAGACGAACGGCGTCGTTACTTTGTAGGGTGTGGGGGTTGCACTCACCGCGCTGGTGGGCCCCGGTGTCCAGGTGTGGGTCGGTGATACCGTGGGCGCCGTGGTGCAGTAGGTGGGCAGCAGAGCCAGCGCTGTTTGGGCCTCCTGGCCATCGGGGCGCAGCGCCGCGGCCTGGGTGAATTGATCTTTGGCCTCCGTGCACCTGAGCGCGGCGAGGTGCTGATAGCCATAGTTGATGTGCGCATAGTAGCGGCGAGTCTGGATATCGTCGTAGTTTGGATCGATAGCCATGATCTGGGTGATGAGGTTGATGGCCAGC
Source organism: uncultured Anaerolineales bacterium (assembly GCA_964416075.1). GTDB lineage: Bacteria > Chloroflexota > Anaerolineae > UBA1429 > UBA1429 > CAYQDH01. Next base: position 3,168 of record CAYQDH010000517.1, read on the forward strand.
ACCCAATCCTGGGCGTTCCATGCCGCGTTAAGCTGTTGCTCCAGCAGTACCAGTATCTGTGCCTGGGTCAGGGTCGCGCTGGGGACGGGCGTCTGTAGCAGTGGGCGTGCGGCCACAGGCTCAGCGCCGCCCGGGGCGCCCGCCACGAGGCGGGCTTGGGCTGGCACGGGGCGCGCCTGGGGCGTCGACTCGGCGCTCTGCTCGGCGTGCGCCCGTCCAGCGGCGAGAGTGCTCACATCTGTGGCGCCGAGAAGAATGGCGCACACCAGGAGCCCCGTAAAGATGGCCTGGCTCACCAAAGGACGGCTGTTGTGGAATCGGTTCGCCTTCATCGGTTATCTTTCCTAGGGAGCGTAACTGTAGACAACCACGTCAGCCGTGGCCAATACATCCCATTCACCCGCCATCGGCGAGTCGTCGGGCCTGAGAACTAGATTCTCGATTCTCCAGACGGTGGATCGACCCGTGGCGATGCGGTCGAGAAAGCTCATCACGTTGTCCGCTGGGCCCCGAACCTCAATCCGCCAGCGCTGAACGACCAACTCGGGGGTGGCAGGGTCCCCGCTTTGCCGCCGCACCGATGTGCTCAACTCGACCCCTGCGCCCACACCCGATTCGGCAGCATAGCGGGCGTAGCGCGAGATCTCTGCCTGGGCTTGCTCGGCGGAAGGGATAGCGATGCGCAGATCGCTCAGGCCCCGCTCGGCGGCCTCCAGTTGCTGTCGTAACGTCCCCTCGTCGAGCTGCAGCAATTGGTAACGGCTTGCCGTCTCGGCCAGAGTCGCATCGAAGGCCTCCTCCGTTCGCAAGCGGTCGACCAGGCTGCGCCACAACATGGCCAGTGCAATGACCAGGAAAGC
>CAYQDH010000518.1:0-2939 GCA_964416075.1 uncultured Anaerolineales bacterium
GTCGCCGCCAGCCGAGCTTTCAGAGCGCGCGCTTCCTCCGCTTCGCGCCGGGCGATGATCAACTCGTTGTTCATGCGCTCGATGCGATAGGTGGCCTCTTCCAGAGCACGCAAGGCTCGAGCCAACTCCCCACGCCGACGGCGCGCCTCCAGCAAAGCCTCGTTGGCGTACTGCCAACCGGACAGCGCCCACCCGACGGTCGTCGCGACCGGTCGGGCCGCGATCCAGCATGCCAGCAGAGTGAGGTAGCACAGCACCAGGATGCCGAGGGACGCCCAGCCGAGGTCGGCGATCCCCATCCTGGTATGCAGGACCGCCAAAGGAACACCCCAGGCGAACGCTGTAGCCACACAGGCCGAGCGCGTGCCCAACAGCGCGTGGGCTGTGACCACCACCAACACCCCGCCCAACATGATCACCACAACGGGATGAGCCATGATCAGCAAGCTCTGCAGCAAAATCATGCTTAGCACCAATACCCAACACGCCAGGTTATGGTGTTTCCCCGACAGGGCCCACACCAGGTAGGTGGCGAGCAGTGAGCATAGCACCGCCCTCTCTGGGAAGCCCGCCTTTTCCCCGACGACGACGGCTTGCGCAAACCACCCCCAGCCGATGCTGAGCATCAAGGGCACAAACATCGGCAAGAGGCTCTTGCGCAAGTCCACCAGTTCGGCCTTGAGATCGTGCTCTGATTGAAAGATCAGCCCATCGGTACTGGCCATAGCGGGTCCCCCTCTGAAAGCCGGCTCTGCTGAGCCATCGCCGGTCATGATCCATGGTTGTCGAGAGGCATTGTAGCGTTAGCGGATAACCAGTCAACACAGAGGAGCGTGGGGGATGCGGACGGGAGGGGCCAGACACGAACACTCCCACAGGGCGGACTGTGCCTCCTGTGGGAGTGCTGTGAAACCACTTGAACCGCGTGCGCTCGCACGCGAGCATCATCTCAGTCGGACTCTGTTGTACGTCCCGACTAGGAACTCGTTCCCGATCAGAACTTGAGCGCACCCTCGGTGAGACCGCGCATGAACCAACGCTGCATCAGGGCGTAGAAGATGATCACGGGGAGCGCCGCCAGCATGAGCACGGCGGTATCCGACGCCTCCCCGGCGAACTTGCCCCTGAACTTGGGCACCACGGCCATGTCATAGGCCATGCGCAACAGCTTGCGGATGCCCACGGACATGGTCATCGCCGTATCCTTGTCGATCATGGTAAAGGTCACCAGGTAGTCGCTCCAGACAGCCACAAAGGACAGGGTGGCGATGATGATCATACCACCCGAAGCGATGGGCAAGGCGATACGCCAGAAGGTCTGGAACCAGTTCGCCCCATCGATAAACGCCGATTCCTCGATCTCCCGTGGCACGGCCATGAACGACTGGCGCATGATAAAGATCGCCGTAGGCACCTGGGCGGAGAAGTAGAGGATCAGCCCCAGCAGCTTGTTGCGCAGGTGCAACCAATTCATCAGCTCATACAGGGCCATCAGGCCGCCCGACCGAGGGATGAACATGGATACCAGCAGGGCATAAAAGATCACATCGCGGTAACGAAACCGCATGCGAGCGAAGGAATATCCAGCCAGTGAGGCCACGAACACCTGGATACCCACCACACTAAAAGCAAGGACAAAGCTGTTGCGCATGTAGATAGGCAGGTTCTCCATTTGGCTGATGGCGAACTGGTAGTTGATCAGGCTCCACCTGCCAAGACGGGGAAACAGGCCGGCCGAGTTCTCGGCGTATTCGTGGATATCTTTGAACGAAGTGCCCACCATCCAAGTCAGAGGGATGAGCAGGATAAAGAGCACGATGACCATGACGATGTGCGCGCCCAACCCCTCGCGGCGCGCCCAGGCCTTGAAACGCGGCCAGCGCCCCTCCTGATAGCTCGGTACTTGAGTTACTGCTACCATGATTCTAGTCTCCCTCCTTGGGCCTCAAAACGCGGAACCAGAAGCCCGTCAGCGTGACCCCCAACAATCCCACCACCAGGCTCACAGCCGCCGCGTAACCGACGCGCAGGTCGCCTAAGGTGAAGGCAATCTGGTACAGATATAGCCCCAGGCTGAGGGTCGCATCCTGTGGGCCGCCAGCGGTCATGACCATCATCTGTTCCGTGGCCCCCAAGATGTTAGAGTTCAGGACCAAGACCAAGGTGAGCACGGGCCTCAGCAAGGGCAAGGTGATCTTCCAGAACTGCATCCAGCCCGTGGCGCCGTCGATAGACGCCGCCTCATAGAGCTCGCGGTTGATGTTGTAGATGCCGATGAGGAAAAGGAGCGCTGGGAAACCGAACCCCCGCCATATGTCGGTGACCGCCACGCAGCCCAGCGCCAGCTTGACATCTCCCAGCCACTTGGGCGGGTTCTCCACGCCCCAGTTGCGCAACGTGACATTGATAAAACCAAAGGTGGGGTCATAGAACTCGCGCCACATCAACAGGGTCACCGCGATGGGCAGAATCGTGGGCAGGTAGATCATCCAACGGTAAAAGCCGGCGCCGTGTTGCACCCGGCTGACGATGACCGCGATCAGTAGCGACAAGGCGATGAGCGTGGGGATGACCATCAAGGTATAGCGCAGAGAGATACCGAAGGAGCGCCAGAACACCTTGTCGGCAACCATCTCGGCGAAATTCTGCGCGCCGTTGAAATCCCAGATCGTTTCAGGATAGATAAAGCGATAATCCGTAAAGGCCATGATTAGGCCGCGGAAAATGGGCCAGACACTAAAGACCAGGTACAAGAGGAGCGCCGGGGCGATAAAAACATACCCAAAGATATTGCCCCACCCTTCGCTGCGCGCCCCTTTGACTGCCCTCCCCAGTTCCCGGATCGTCTCTGCCCGGCTATCGCCTGCCTGGACTGCCATGGGCATACCCTCCGTTAGGCAGAATATACAACTCTCCAACTAGGACGTGGGAGACAGGGC
>CAYQDH010000518.1:2949-4024 GCA_964416075.1 uncultured Anaerolineales bacterium
GGTGGGGCCCCGCTCCCACGCCATGCACGGTCAAAGGCCGCGTTGGCCCTTACTTCATCTTTGCGATCTCGTCCTGAATGTCCTTGTACGCGGCATCCATCCACACTTCCGGCTCGAACTTGAGAGTCAAGTCGTAGATCTTGGAAACCCAAGGCAGTGCCTTGGTGTTCTGGATGTTATGCGTAGCATTGTGCGGGAAGGGCACCGATTTGGCGCACAGGTCGATGGCCTTTTGCTGCCAGGCATAGAGCGGGTTGCCGGCGATGAACTTCTCGTATACATAGGTGTAGCAGGGCTTGGCCGCTACCTCGGTCATCTGCTTGCCCGTGGCGTCGTTATCCGGACCGAACCACCAGCAGCAGAAATCGGTAAAGCCCTGGGGGTTCTTGGCCTTGTTCAGCACCACGCCCGAGTTGATCCAGAAGGGCGACCCGGCGTTCGTCTCCGGGTACTCGGGGAAGAAGTTGATCCCCGTCTCGTACTTGTCATTGCCAAAAGCTTGCTGAGCCATCGTGCCTGCCACATCGTAGCAGTTGATCATAGCCCAGCCGCCCTTTAGCCACTGCCCCAAGTTGGGGGTGATGGTGTCGGCGTACATCAGTTTCTCTTCGATCATCTTGCGCAGCAGGGTGAGGGCCTTGATAGACGCCTCCCCACGGATATCATAGATGCCGTTCTCATCGACGGGATTCTTCTGAGCGCTCCAGATCATCGAATGCAAGTCGCAGAGCGGCGTGTTGCAGACTCCAAAAGGCACCAGGTCCGGCTTGGCCTTCTTGATCTCTACGGCGGCATTGTAGAGCTCGTCCCAGGTGTAAGGCTGATCATCCATGCCGATCGCCTTCAGGGCATCCCACTGCCAGGCCAGCCCGACACTGCCCACGTTGCCCGGCATACCCACGATGTTGCCCTCATAGGTGCAGGATGATGGAGGGGATGATCGCGGGAAGGATCTTGTCCGCGTTCTTGATGGTTGTCGCCTCCAGGAATGGATCGAAGGGCTGCAGGAGCTTGCGAGTGCTCCAGCCCACGGCGTCGTGAGGCATGACCATGACCCAGTAACCGTCCCAGACCA
>CAYQDH010000519.1:0-4024 GCA_964416075.1 uncultured Anaerolineales bacterium
CCCTTGTGTCGCGGGGAACGGCCCCAGCAGACTGGGGTGGTCGAGGGGTGGCGGGAGGAGATCGTCTCCACGTACAACGGGGCGCAGTTTGGCCTCTATATGCAGCGCATGCTGCGCGACCGTCGCTATAAATACGTGTGGAACCTCACGGATGTGGATGAGCTATACGACCTGGAAGCCGATCCGTGGGAGCTGCACAACGTGGTGGGGCATCCCGCCTATGCGGAGACGCTCCGGTCGATGCGCCTGCGGTTGCTGGAGCAACTGACGACGCAGGGGGATGGGGCGGTGCGGACCGACTGGACCCGGAAGCAGCTCAGCGAGGGGAGGAAGATCGGCGCTTGAGTGGGGGTGCCGGCCTTGGAGGATTCCGGGATTTCCCACTGATGAACACAGATAAAAAAGGATAAAAACCGATAAGAATCATTATTTATCCCTTCCGTGTGCATCTTCCTTTGACGGTTTGGCCGCCGAGCGCCTCAATATAGTCGGCCTGTTCCAGCTTTGCCGGTATGCATGAGGAGCAAACAAGTAGCAGCGCCAGCATGGGCACAAGACTGCGATTGCGCATCACAAGAGTCCACTACCCTTCCTCAGCTGCCACTCCGGGACGGGGTCCAGGGGTCCAGAGACCAGAAGACATGCTTGGCAGCGATGTAGAAGCCGGAGGCACGGATATCTTTGAGGGTGGCGTGTGGGTCCGGCTCGCCGGCGACGGGCTGGAAATCGACATAGACCAGGTCATCGCGTAGGACGATGTTCACGCCGCATTCTAGGGTGTTGACGCTGAAGGTGCGGTAATCGTAGAAGGTTCTGAATTCACGGGCATCCTCAAAGTCGAATGTGCAGTAGAACCACTTCCATTCGCCGTCCTGCTCGATCTGGACCGTAGTCGTGACCGTGGCAGTCCAGTGAGGGGCGCCTATGGGGAGCTGGAACCGCACATCGGTGACAAGACCGTCATAGAAGACGAGGCGCTGCAGGTCAGCCATGGTCTCTGGGCGGATTTCGGTTTTCACGGTCGCCTCCGTTTCGGTTCCAGCGCTTGCCGGTGCATCCTCATGATACTGTTGACCTACTACGTAATATATTCGCGGCCAGCCGTTTGTAGTGAGCTCCGTGAGGGGCGTTGTTTGGACGCAAGACCTGCCTCACGGCAGTACTACGAACGAAGATGCTCCAAACGTTCTGTCCACAACCGTAGCGAATATTTGCTTCGCGGCGAAAAGTTCTACCAGGCAAAGGAATGGCCGGCCCACGCCTTCACGCGGTGCAGCCAGGCCCACAGGGGGTCCAGACGCTCTTCCAGCACGGCGTAGGTGTAGATGACCATGCCGACAACGCGGACGGTTGGTGCTTCGTACTTGGCCATGATGTATCGTGCTCCAAGATCGGCTATCTAGCCACGCAGCCTCTACCGTGACCTACGCGTGATCTTTCGGCCTTTACGCGTCACTACCAGCTGAGGGGTTGTTGAGCCATTTCGCCATGCGCCAGCCATGCCAGGCGCCAACGAGTGAACCCATCGCACCAAGCTCAAAGGCAGCTTGTCGCCCACCTGGCATTGGGAGGCCAGCAAACATGATGATCGCGATCGCGGCGCCGACGAACAGGCCGACGAGCGCACCAACGCCTATGCTAGTCATGGGTGTGATGGCCCTGCTTTGCGACCATGATCGTAGGATCGAGGCGACGGCGATTCCCCCGGCGATGGCGGGCAAAAGACTGTGGGCGAACTGGATGACCATGCTCGACTTGTGCACCGTCCCGTCTGGATTGCCAAAGAGCAATCGAGACGGGCCTGGACCAAGCACAAACAGGTCGTTGCGTGCCATAGCGCGCAGTGGATGAAGGATGGGTAGCGCGCTGCCTGCCAGAGGGAGACTCGGTGTACTATGCGCGCAGTCTTGTACCCTCAGTCCTTACCCCCCATCCTTCATCCCTTGTGTAAAATGCCTCGTACGGACCTCTTGCAGAGGACGGGTATCCCGGGGACAATACCCGCGACCGGTGTGTCACCGTGTCGCGGACCGACCGGAAGGGCTATCGGCCCTTGCCGGACCTGTGACCAGGCCACGGCTTCCGTAGTTTGCCACCCGGTCGCTGGGGGATTCACGCCTAACTCCGCACAATGCCCCACGCCCCGCCGATGGGCAAGGTAGCAGCTTACCCCCTACTGGCCGACGAGGCGCGAGGGCTGATGCCGCAAGGATGCCGCTCCCAGCGTCCCCGGGATACCCGACCGGTCTGCCAGCATCCCCTGAAAGGAGGGCACCCCCATGGCTCCCCGACTGCAGGTGGGCATCGACTTCAGCCATCGTGCTGCCGATGCCTGCCTTCTCGAGGACCAGGGCGAGTTCGTGGTCTCGCATCGCTCGTTCGCCAATGCCGTGGACGGTTATGACCAACTCAAGGCCTTGTTGCTCAAGACCCTGCAGGAACACGGCTTCCAGGGCCTGGACATCTCCGGCGAGGCCACCAGCTACTACTGGCTCCCCTTCTTTTTGCGTCTCGCTGAGGACCCCGCCTGACAACCTTATGCCCTACGTCTCTACCTGCTCAACCCGCGCTGGGTGCATTGGTGTAAGCGCAGCCTGGGCCAGGAGAGCAAGAGCGACCGCACCGACCCCTTCTACATCGCCAAGCGTACCTTGATGCAACGTCCCCCGGCCCCCTGGCTTCCCGAGGAGGCGTTGCTCCCCCTGCGGTTCCTCACCCGCCAACGTTTCCATCTGGCGCTGGACCTGGTGCGCGAGAAGAACTTCTTCAGCGCCCATCTCTTCCTGCTCTTCAGCGCCTACCGCAAGGTCAAGCCCTTCTCCGACCTCTTTGGCCAGAGCAGCACCCAAGTCCTGGCCCATTATCCCACGCCCCAGGCCCTGGCCAGCGCCCCGCTCGAGAACCTCGTGGCTTGCCTCCACCTCTGGAGCCACAACGCTCTGCGGGACCCTCAGCACACGGCCAACCTGCTGCAGCAGGTTGGCCCAGGCCAGTTTCTCGCTCCCCGAGCCTTTCCAACAACATCTCCAGGAACTCCTTGCTCGCTCTCTCGAGCATATCCGTTTCTTGGAGACCCAGATGGAGCAGCTCGAGCGCCAGATCCTGGCCCAGGCCCCCGCCTATCCCGGCATCGCCTGTCTCGACACCATCCCCGGGGTCGGCCCCATCTTTGCCAGCGGGATCGTGGCCGAGGTCGCCGACCTCCACCGCTTCTTGGCCCCTCCCAAGTGGGACCGTCGGCGGCAGGCCTATCGCCCCCGCACCTTGCGCGATGCCGAGGACGCTATCGCCAAGATCGCCGGCCTCTGGTGGCCCGAACAATCCTCCGGCGATTTTGCCGCCGAGGATCGCAACCTGGCCCATGCCGGCAACCGTTACCTCCGCTACTACCTGGTACAGGCCGCCGAAGGGATGCGCCAGTACATCCCTTCCTACCATGCCTACTACCAGCGCAAGTTCAGGGAAGTGCCCAAGCACCAGCACAAGCGCGCCCTGGGGCTCACCGCGCGCAAGGGGTTAGGACTCATCGTCGGTCTGCTACACCGACAGGAGGCCTACCGCCCCCAAGGAGACGACGCCTAGTCCACATCCCACAACCCTGCCCCTAGCATAGTCCAGGACATGCTGCGGCGCAAGGAACACGACCCCTTGCCAACCTGCACGTATTGCTTATCATCAGTGGCAGGTCTATATGAGTGCGCCTGCAAATGGCCCTCCGAGCCCTCTTGCAGGCCCAAATGGCCGATTTGACTTACACCGCACACTACCGAGAATGGTTTTTTCCAAAGGTGTTCGGTTTATTGTAGGGATAAAGGAACCGGCGGCGAGACCGCGCTCCGGCATTCCACGCACGAATCTCGGCGCCCCGCGCACGCAGCACGCAACGACCTACGGTTCCTTCACCCACCGCTCCCAAGGCGTCGACACCTGATGTAATAGTCCAACAGTATCATCCCTATGCCCCACCGGACGTGGCTGCCTGGTCAGCGGTAGCTATGGTGTACGCAAGCAGTTGGACCAGCTG
>CAYQDH010000520.1:0-3530 GCA_964416075.1 uncultured Anaerolineales bacterium
GCGCTCGCTTTGTGCCCCTGGAGACCCTGCCCGTTGTGGGAGGGGTCATCCTGGCTATGAAAAAGGTGGGGTTCGACTTTCGCCCCTACCGAGAGCGCATCGTCCAGGAGGCCAACGCGCTGGTAGAAAATGCATAGAAAGGGGGAAAGAGATTTTACACCGATGAACACCGATGGAAGATGATGAATACCGATAGGGACTCGACCCCATAGATTTTTCTGATCGGTGTTTATCCTCTTCCATCGGTGTTCATCGGTGGGAGATCTTTTTCTCCAGCGCCTAAACGATATTGTGGCAAGGAGTGAAACCATGGCGAGTAAGGGTTCTGGCTCGGGGGTGACGCCGCCGGAGCGAACGGCTCACCCATACTATATGTATGAGAGCATCCACGACATGCCCAGGGTCTTGGGGCAGTGCCTGGAAGATGATGCCTTGGCCCAGCTGCGGGGCATTGCCGAGACGATCCGCAGCCGGGGCGCGCGCCGCTTGTTCCTGGTGGGCTGCGGCACCTCCCTGAACGTAGCCAGGGCGGTGGCCACGGCGGTGGAGCAGCGGGCCGCGTTGCCCGCGCGGGCCATCGACTCGTTAGAGTTCATGCTTTATCCCCCGCCCGATGTGGACGAACAAGCCGTGGTGATCGCCATCTCGCATAGCGGCAACAGCCTGGTGACGGTGCAGGCCGCCGAATGGGCGCGCCGGCGCGGTGCCTATGTGGTGTGCATGGTGGGCAGCCCCCAGGGCCGGCTGGCTAGCGCCGGCGATGTGACGCTCCTCGACCCGGGCGGCGTCGAGCTGAACGGCCCCAAGATTCGCAGCTATATCGTGAGTTGCTTCCAGGGCTATCTCCTGGCCCTGATGCTCCAGGAATTGGCCACGGGCGTCGACGTGGTGCCCCAGGTGCGTGGGATACCCGCCGCCGCCGAGCAGTTGATCCGCGAGACCGAGCCCGCCGCCAAGGATCTGGCCTATGCCTGGGCCAACCGGGTTTCCAGCTACATGGTGATCGGCTCCGGGAGCGATGCGGGGAACGCCGCCGAGATCGCGCTCAAGATCTTGGAGACCGTCCCACCCCCGGCGAACGGGTTCGATGTGGAGGAATACACCCACGGCCCCATCTTTGCCACCCAGCCGGACCGTGGCCTGATCGTGCTGCAGGGCGTAGCCCCGGGGAAAAAGCGTTGTGTGGAGGCCTCCAACGCAGCCCATGCGGTGACGAACCACGTCCTGGTGGTGACCGACGATCCGGGGGCGGCATGGCCGGAGGGGGCGGTGGTGTGGCCCATCCCGGCCGGATTCGGGGATGCCGGGTTCCTGCTCTCGCCCATGCCCGCACAGCTGTTGGTCTACTATCTATGCCTGGCGCTGGACAAGAACGCCGACCATGCCAGCACGCGCAGCCCGCAGTCCATGGAGCTTTGGCATCGCGCCTTTCCCCCCGGCACGCACTAGAAGAAAACCGCATGACCGCAAGTCGCGAAGAACGCCAAGGCCTTCTGTATACAGACCTTAGCGCTCTTTGCGCCTTTGCGGTAAGTTCCCCAGCTTGACGAAGAGCAGCACGATGGCCGCTTCGACCAACGTGGCCAGGGCGACCATGGCGGGCACGGCATAGCCGTAGATCGGCAAGCCCCCGTACCTGCTCAGGGCCATGGTGTTGGTCAGCAGGTTCACGCCGAGCCACAGCGGCAGCATCAGGATGGTGGGAGAGAGCAGCAGGATCCCGGCCAGGACGCGCCCCAGCCAGCGCCGCGCGCCCAGGTAGAGCCAAGCGCCCGCGATGCAGGTGAGCCCCATGGCCGCCAGGATGATGGGGTTGACCTCCCACTGTATGTCGATGGTACGGAAGTAACCCACGAACATGTTGCTGAGATCCTCCTGGCGGGCCAGCGCGTAGACCGTGCGAAAGACCGTCAACCCCAGGCCCGCGGCGAGCGCTGGTGCCCAGTATTTGGCCCGCTCGCTCGGGCGCCGCCATAAGCGCAACAGGACGACAAGCACTGCCAGCCCCGCGATCATCAGGCTCATGCCGTAGCTGCCCTCGACATGGTCCAGGATCGTGGTGTGGTCGAGCGCGTCCTGCAGGGCGTCGAGCGGCGGCCACCAGAGGGGAACCCTGGGCGAAAACCTAATCTCCAGATCGCCGCCACCGGTCCTGACCAGCAGGTATTTGTGCGCGCCGATATCGGCCATCTGCAAGTCGCCATCGTAAAAGGGATCGCCGCGATAAGCGCGCCCCGCGCCCGGCGCGCGCACGTAGGCATAGGCGGCCCCGCCGTCGATGCGCACGGGGATGACCCCCGGGGGGAGATCCGCCAGCCTGACTATGCGCGTATCTCCGCGCATCTCGTCCGAGACGACGCGGTAGGGCGGCTCTTGGGCCAGGGCATTGCGTGGGTCACCCAACATCATCCAGTAGGGCCAGCCGATGTGCCCTTGCGTGAGGCCGCGCGCTTGCACCTGCAAGAGGCAGCCGATGGGGTAATCGGGCCAGGTGTAGCGCCAGGCGAAATCCTTGGGCTCGCCGATGGTATAACCGATGGGGCTATGCAAAAAGCCTAGGTAGGCCGCTGCGCCTTGGTCCACCATGCGCAGGGCGATCGAATTCTCGCCCCAGATCTTGAAAGTCTGGCAGGAGCCCGCGATGACCACGGGAGAGGAGAGGGGGGGCACGTCCTCGGCGCGCAGGTGCGTCTCGCCAAAGAGGTGCCAGCCGCCGCGGCTGCCGTGCCCCTGGTAGGAGACGACTGCCGCGTCGCCCATGGCGTCGACAAGCTCATGCCTGCCCAGGTACTCGGACGCGACGAGCCGGCCATCGATGTAGGTCTCCACTGTGTTCTCGCGGGGGACGGCGACCACGCATTCTCCGGCAGGGGCGGGGTCGCGCTGCCACAGGGCGCGGGCCGATTCCATGGTCCCCCCAGAGATCAGGCCCATGGAGACGCTGCGCCCGTGGGCCTTGAGGGCCAGCGACCAATCGGCAAAGACCTGCTCGGAGAGCTGCCCGGGCGCCGCCACCCATAGGATCGTCTCCACGTCGGCATCCAGGGCCTCGGCGAAGGTGGTCGCCAGGGGCAACTGCTCGACCTCGGCGATCTCTTGGGCCAAGGGGCGATAAGGGTCTTGGTCGAGCGATAGTACGACGACCTTGGGTCCGGCGGCCCATACGGCGAGCGGCGAGCCAAGCCAGAGGGCCAAGACCAGCGTCGCCGCCCAGGCGGGGATTGTGGGCCGAAGCGTTCTACGATGGCTGCGAATGTGGGGCATAGGGGTTCCCTGTGAGAAAATGGTATGGCTCGCATGATACGGCAAGGGGTGTGCTATCGGCAACTCGTCCGGACCATCTTTCGGTCCGGGGGCTCAGTTGTCCACTACCGTGAACTCGTCGAATGCCAGGGCAAAGGCGATGGCATGCCGCACCTGAAGCATGCGCGCCGTCGAGAGGCTGGTAATAAGAGAGCCCACCCGGCCAATGGGCACTGTTTGGATGTGATCCAAGTTAACGGCGCACACCGTGGGCAGGCCGTCCTCTT
>CAYQDH010000520.1:3540-4018 GCA_964416075.1 uncultured Anaerolineales bacterium
CCTCCGATGGTATGTCCCGCACTGTGCTGGTGATGGGAGCAATCGTCACGGCATTCAGAAAGCGGAGCGCCGAGTTGCGGGTGAGGATGAGCACTGGCCGCCGCTTGTCAGGCGGCTCAAACGTGTACCAGCGTACCTCCCCTCGCGTCCATCGGCGGCCCTGGAGTGCCACGGTCCAGACTCGCACTGTTGGAGCAGAGAGGCAGCCCGCGCCTGCTTACCCGCTCGCTCGCAGGAGCAGGTCGGCGTAATGCCCCGGCAGGCCGCCGGCGCGCACGGCGGCGGCCGCGGCGGCCACATCGTAGGCTACCCGGTGGATCGTCACCCTGATTTCAGCGTCCACCTCGATCAGTGCATACGCGGCCCGCGGATCCCCGTCCTTGGGCTTGCCCACGCTGCCGTCGTTCACCAACAACGTGCCCGCCACTTGTTTGACATAAGGGAGATGAGTGTGTCCCATCACCAGCGCCTCGGCGTT
>CAYQDH010000521.1:0-4009 GCA_964416075.1 uncultured Anaerolineales bacterium
GTTCGGCGCGATGTGGATTCTCTTCTCGGACCAGATCCTCGCCATGCTGGCGGGCGAAATCAACCGTGAGAATATTATACCTGTCTACCTGGATATTAGAAATATCCTCCAATGCTGAACGGACCATCGCCAAACGATCCTCTATTGAAAACAGGAGATTCTTCTGGGGGCGGTCGTAGATCCCCACGACGACCTTGTCAAAGATGAGGGCCGCCCGCCTGGCGATATCGATATGGCCGTGGTGGATGGGATCGAATGTGCCGGGATATACTGCGATACTCAAGGTACAACCTCCACGTCGACGAGTTCTCGGGTGCTCCAAAACCGTTTTACCTCGGCAGCCAACAGGACGTGCTCCGGCTGGGTCAGGTCGGGGTCCTCTCGGAAAATAGCCAGCGCGGCGGCTCGCGCCTTTTCCAGGATGGCCGTGTCGCTCAGGCGCGCTACCTTGAGGCTGGGCAAGCCCGACTGCCTGACGCCAAAAAAGTCCCCCGGCCCCCGCATCTCCAGGTCCTTCTCGGCCAGATAGAATCCATCGCTAGACGCTTCCATGAACTGCAGCCGCTGTATACTGGCCTCGGACACATCGTCCGAGACCAAAATGCAGTAGGACTTGGCCTCTCCTCGGCCCACGCGGCCACGAAACTGGTGTAGTTGGGCCAGGCCGAACCTCTCCGCTCCCTCGATCAGCATCACGGTAGCATTGGGGATATCGATGCCTACCTCTACAACAGCGGTTGAGACCAGGATGTGGTAGAGTCCGCTTCGGAAGGCCGCCATCGTCTGCTCTTTTTCCTCAGCACTGAGGCGGCCGTGGAGCAGGCCGATTCGATGGTGAGGAAAAACCTCTCGCTGCAGACGCTGGTATTCACTCACTGCGGCCTTGGCGTCGCTGTTGTCCGAGTCCTCAACCAGCGGGCAGATGATGAACGCCTGGTGGCCCTGGTCGATCTGGGCGTTGACAAAGGCATAGATCCGCTCGCGACTTCTCTTGTCGCGCACTGCGGTGGCCACCTCCTTTCGACTGGGGGGCAGCTCATCGAGGACCGAAATGTCAAGGTCTCCGTAGATCGTCATGGCCAGGGTACGCGGGATCGGCGTAGCGCTCATGGCCAGCAGGTGCGGTTGAAATTCGGCGCCTTTGTCGCGTAGAGCGGTGCGCTGCTCTACGCCGAAGCGATGTTGTTCATCGACCACGACCAGGCCCAGCTTGGAAAACTCGACGGTGCCCTGGATCAGGGCGTGGGTGCCGATAAGCACTTGGCATTCCCCGCTGGCTACCTTCTGGCGCACGGCTTGCTTCTCCAAGTCACTTAGGCTGCCTTCCAGCAGGGCGCAAGAGATGCCCAAGCCCGTAAAGAGGGCCGTTACGGTGCGATAATGCTGCTCGGCCAGGATCGAGGTGGGGGCCATGAACGCTACCTGCAGGCCATTGTGCACAGTGGCCAGCATGGCCACCACGGCCACGACGGTCTTGCCCGATCCGACATCGCCTTGCAGCAGGCGGCTCATGGGTACCGGCTGCTCCATGTCTGCCAAGATGCTCTCAATGGCTCTGGTCTGTGCCCTGGTGAGGGCAAAAGGGAGCTTGGCAACAAGTTCGTCGATTCTATCTCGGGGCACTACCACGCCTCGACCAGGCTGTGAGCGCCACATTCGCCGCTGGCTGAGCACCCCCAATTGCAGGCACAGGAACTCGTCGAAACAGAGGCGCTGGCGCGCGCGCTCCAGAGACTCCTGGGTATCCGGAAAGTGCATCTCTCGCAGCGCGGCACCCAAGCCCGCGAATTCCAGAGCCTGCAGCAGCCGTGACGGGAGGGGGTCCACGATCGATGGGATCCATACATCGAGGGCATTCTTGATCACCCGACGCAACCAGCGGATCCCTACCCCCTCGGTGAGAGGATAGGTTGGCACCAGGCGTGCGGTGTTCAATAGATCCCGCTGGAGCAACTCCCATTCGGGCCCGTTGAACAGCAATCGTCCGAGATACTCTTCCACGCGGCCACTGATGACCAGCTCGGCGCCGATGTGAAACTGCTTCTCCAGAAAGGGCTGGAACCAGCGCGCTTCGATGTACCCCGTACCATCGTGCACCACCACCCGCACCATGGTTTGGCCTCTGCGTGTGCGCTGTGTTTTGACGTCCGAAATGATGCCGACGATCGTGACTTGGTCTCCAAGGGCCAGCCGGTTGATCGTCTTGAGCTCCGTCAAGTCGTCGTAACGACGTGGAAGGTGGTAGAGCAGATCGCGAACCGACCGGATGCCAAGGCGAGCCAGGCGCGTCTGCATGGCTGTGCTGATCCCCTTGACCTCAGTCACCGAGGCATCCAGCGATAGCGAGACGTCCTTCGGGGCACTGGGCTTTCTACCGGGCCGTGGAGCCGACGATGCCTTGTCTTCGCTCTGTGCCGGCTGGACAGCGGCTCCCGGTTCTGCGGGCTCTGGCTGCCGAGTGAGCGCTGACTTGGGCTCGAGCGGCGGAGTGGTCTGTGGCGGTGTGGTCGGCTGCTGATTGGAGAGAGGCTCTGATGGCCTCTCGGCTTGTTGCGCGTCAGGGGACTTCGCCGCTGGAGGCATCGAGCTGCTACCCCAACGTGCCAGCAGGCTGCCTATGGCCTGCGCGCGGTCCGCGATGGTCAGGTCTCCATAGTTGGCCAAGGCTCCCATCACCTCGTCCACCGCGATGGCACGAGGTACTTCCGGTCCCTCTTGGCGCGCCTCTCTTTCCCAGTAGGTCAGAAAGCGACCTAACCCTCCAATGACGGCCTTATTACGGAACCCTTGATCTTTCTCCAGGGTGAGGATGCGTTTTAGTTTGTCGAAGGATGATGACATGGCTTTGCTCGAATCTAGGTGAATCGCAGATCGGTCTCGGGGCCCTCAAAAACCGTGACGCCGAGCGTGGAAGAGCCCAGAAAACTTGCCAACGCCGGCCCGTAGATGTGTCTTTGGATCGCGAGGTTGGGATACAGAGTACTCAGATGCTGCTCGAGCTCGTCGGCCTCCTGGCCCAGGTCGTTGTGCAAGATGGCCACCTGCTCGAATCTCATGAATTCGGCGACGAATTCGGTGAGCCTCTCCACGGGGCTGCCCCGGTTGCGCAGGCGTTGCAGTGGCGCAACCTGTCCCTCTTCGATGATGAACAAGGGCTTTATGTTAGGCCCCATGCCGATTGCGTCCTCGAGGGGTGGCATCATCCTGGCCCGTTCGAGCTGTTCCAACGTATCCAGATAGAACGCGCAGTAGGTGTGCGTCATAATCCCGCGCACCTCACGCACCAGGGCATCCAGATCCATGTCCCTTTGAGCCGCCAAGGCGGCCTGTCTCACAACCACACCCAGGGGTTGGGACACCAGCCCCGAATCAAGCACGGTGATTTGAGACTTGCCCAGCAGCCCGCTACGCCCTTCTCGGGCTGACCGCGCTATCGAGACAAAGCGCGCCCCAGCGTGGATAGACAGGATCTGGTCAGTTGACTTGACCAACTGGCGGTAAACCTCGCCCATCTCGTGTGCCGTGGGAGCCAGGAGCGTTACGGGCAGCTTGCCTCTGTTTATACGCCGATGGAATTCGGCTGATCGCAGCTGCGGACCATCGGTCAGCAGCTCGGAACCCACGCGGACCTGCACGGGCTGGACTATGATGCCCAGCGCCTCGGCCTCCTCGTCCGACAACTCGGCCGTGCTATCGGTAACGATCTTCACGCGGCTCATTGGCAACTCCCTCCTACAGGACGATCATTCGGCCGAGATGATGTAATAGTAGTGAGGCTGTCCGCCGTCCAAAACCTCGACCTCGAGATGTGCGTATGCGCTACGGACACTGTCCGCCAGGTGCGCTGCTTCGGTGGCTGATACGTCCTGGCCATAGTAGATGGTTACAATCTCGCAGTTCTCGGGCTCCATGAGCTGCAAGAGAGCGGAAGCTACCGCAAGGGTATCCTCCCCGGCCGTAACGAGCTTGTCGTTCAAGAGTCCGATGATCTGTCCCTCTCGGATCGATA
>CAYQDH010000522.1:0-4001 GCA_964416075.1 uncultured Anaerolineales bacterium
GGCAGCTCGGATTGGAGCGGCTGGTCCAGCAACGGCCTGCGGACCAGCTCTACGGTTTCGACGACCGTGGAGATCGACGTGACCACCTCCGCGCTGGCGGATTCGGCCACCAACCGCATGCAATTCCGCATCCAGGATGCTCTGGGGCAGACTCTCACCTCGGGCGAATACACCATCGCGGTGGATGCCACGGCGCCGGGGTCTCCCATCAACCTGCAGGTAAGTCCCTCGGCGTGGACCAAGCAGAACCGCTTTACTTTCTCCTGGAACAACCCGTCCGATGTGTCGGGCATTCAGCATGCTTATTACAAGTTCGGCAGCGCTCCCGGCAACGGCTCCGACTATAACGGGCAAAAAGCGGGCACCGATATCAGCCAACTGGTGGACCTCGCCCTGCCAAGCGGCAGCAGCGGCGTGGTAGCCTGCTACATCTGGCTGGAGGACGGGGCGGGCAACGACAACCATGCTTCGGCCGCTCGCGTCGATGTGCGATACGACCCCACTCCCCCCGTCACCGCGCGCGGCACCAACCCTTCTTATCCGGCGGGCGGGTGGTACAGCAGCACGGTAACGGTCAACTTGTCGGCCACCGATGAGGGCTCGGGCGTGCAGGAGACCCGCTGGAAGCGGGAAGGCGGCGCGTGGAACGTGGGCACCTCGTTCAGCGTTGCCGAGACCCAGAAGGTCTATTACCAGTCCGAAGATAAGGTGGGGAACGTCGAGGATCAGGTGGGGTTTCAGGTAAACATCGACACGGCGGCCCCCAACAGCTCGGTCTCGCTATCGCCGGGGGCCCCGGCCAGCGGCTGGTACAATGTGCCCGTGGAGATCACGATCTCGGCCACGGATAGCGGCGGGTCGGGGGTCAAGGACAGCTACTCCCGGCTCAACGGCAGCGGCTCTTTCCGGCGCGGCAGTAGCGTGACGGTGTCGGACAGCGGCTCTTACTCACTAGAGTTCTACTCGCGCGACGTGGCGGGTAACAGCGAATCCGTGCAGACGCGGCCCAACTATTTCAAAGTGGACCGCGACGCACCGACCGTTACAGCCACCCTGGACAAGCCGGGGCCATGGGCCGAGCCGCCCGTGGTGATCACGCTACACGTTAGCGACGGGGCGGGCTCGGGTGTGGATACCGTCGAGTATCGCCTCAAGGGCAGCAGTACGTGGACGCCCGGCTACACGATCACCATCAATGGGTCAGATGGCAGCTATACCTACGAGTACCGCGCTCGCGACAAGGCGGGCAACGTGTCGGCCATCGAGACCGTTAGCGTAGGCCTGGACAATGGCGCGCCGGGATCGGTGACGAACCTGGAATCCGAGCCGGAGGGCTGGAGTAAGGACGGCAATGGGTTTGCCCTATCGTGGGACAACCCCAGCGACGTCTCGGGGATCGCCGGAGCCTATTACCAGGTGGATATCGATCCCTTGCAGGGGGGCACACCCGTCTACGTCGCTGGGGACGGCATCGACGAGATCACGGGCGTCTCCGTCGGTAGCGAAGGGGAACACACCGCCTATGTCTGGTTACAGGACAAGGCGGGGAACAGCAATCCCAACACGCGGCGGGTCCTGGAAGGGGCATTCAGGTACGATGCCACGGCACCCAACTGCGATGAGCCAACCATCGTGGGACCGCGCGAGGATGGCAAGCACTATACTGGACCCATTCGCTTTACGATCACGGCGCGAGACCCCTTGAGCGGGATCGCCGCGATCCACTACCAGATCGACGATGGGCCGGTGGTCACGGCGACGGTGGGCGGCGGGCTGACGACGGCGCAGTACAGCTTCACGTTCGTCTATACCGACACACGCACGCTGGTATACTATTGGGCCACCGACACCGCCGGAAATACCCAGGCCTCGCACAGCTCCTATGCGGTGTACTTTGACACGCAGGCCCCCGCCTCTCCCATCGGCATGAACATACTGCCCTCGGGGTGGGTGTCGGCGACGGCCTTTACCATCACTTGGACGAACCCCTGGGATTACTCGTTCATAGCGGGAGCCTACTACAAGGTGGGCAGTGCGCCACAGTGGCCGTCCGACGGCACTTATGTGGCCCTCACAGGGGCTCCCTCGATTTCGGCGCAGACCACCAAAGAAGGGGCCACGCAGGTCTACCTGTGGCTGAAAGACAAGGCGGGCAATACCGACTACCGCACCGCGGCCACCGTGACGGTGCAGCGGGATGCGACACCGCCCGAAACGACGATCAGTGCCACGGGCACCATGCGCAATGGGTACTATATCGGTGCTGTGACCCTGAGTCTCTCGGGAAGCGATAGCCTCTCGGGTGTGGCCCAGACGCGCTACCGCATCGATGACGGCGCCGAGCAGGTGTGGGATGGCCAAGGGGTGCTGCTGGAGAAGGAAGGCACCTATCGGGTCACCTATTATTCCGTGGACCAGGCAGGGAACCGCGAGGTACAGCATACCAAGGACTATACCATCGACCTGAAGCCGCCTATGGCCAGGATCGCGGTCGATGGGGGGCAGGACCACATCCGAAGCGCTTCCCTGCGCCTGCGCTGGTCGGGGAGTGATGGGGGGGGATCGGGCATCGCACGCTATACGGTAGAGTATCGCCGGGGCAAGTGTGCGGCGTGGCAATCCTGGTATTCGGGCACCGATACGTCGCGAGCCTTCAACATCGCCATGACGCCGAACAATTACTACTACTTCCGGGTCAAGGCCGAGGACCGCGCGGGGTATATTTCCGAGTTCTCCGTGCCCGACCACAACAGTTACGTCTACTATGATGGGCTGGTCAACGGCTCTTTCGATGCAACTACCTGGAACGGTTGGACCGCGGTGCCGGATGGCCTGGGCGCCAGCCTGGCCATCACAGAGTCGCACACGGGCGCAACCAGCCGGATGGCACAACTCAGCAGGGATTGGCCCATCCAGCAAGTGCCAGAGAATGCTTACGCCTCATTCTACCAGCAGATCCAGTTGCCCACCCTCGACTGCAGCAATGGCCTGATCCTGACATTCTGGTATCGCATCTACAGCCGCGACGTGATCTCGGACTGGGTGCCGGCTCCCATCAGCCGATTCGACTACTATGACACCTTTGATGTGTACATCAAGGACCGGGATGGCAACAACCCCACCCTGGTGCTGCGCGACGGCAATAATGAGTGGGATAACAACAACAAGGGCAAGTTGTATGATCTGGGCTGGAAAAAATTCAGTGTCGACATAAGTCCGTGGATGATGCAAGGCCCCATTCGTATAGAGTTTCGAGTTGACAATCGATGGGATAGCGCCTATCCTACATGGGTGTTGGTCGATGATGTGCAGTTGGTTCCAAGCAATGGTCGTATTATCAAGTTGCCGCTGATTACCGCGCCGCCAGGAGCGAGGCCTGCAGGAGGCTCGAGCAGGCCACCAACCGAGGTAGCGCCGCCCACCGACCGCCAGGAAGCGCCGACCGATACGGAGGGCCTGCCCTCTCGCAGGGAAAGCGTCAGTAGCTAGCACCATGAGGAGCGCCCAGGACCGCCTATGGATAGCAATACCGAATCGCGGGGCGAGAAGATGAGCGAGGCGTTAAGCCAGCCACAGATCTTGGACCCGGAAGGCCTGTATGCACAGGGAATGGCCTACTATCGCCAGCGCCAATGGCGCGAGGCCAGGCAGTGTTTCGAGCAGTTGCACGAGCTGGAGCCCAATCGGCGGGGCATCGATGCGCTGATCCGTGAGTTGGATATCTTTCTGCAACTGGAGACGGTTTCTGGCGAGCAAGAGCAGGGGCAACGGGCCATAGATGAGGCGGAGCTATCCAGCAGCTCGGCCAGCATGGCAGAGTCCAGCTCACGCAGGAGCAGCTTGTGGTGGATCGGTTTGCTCGTTGTGCTGGCCATCGTTGTGGGCGGCGGATACTATCTGTATTCCACCGGGCGACTGCCATTTCTAGCCCAGGATCAAGGGGAGCGAAACCTGCGCAACCTGGGAGAAGCCTATATGGTGGCCCAGCAGTACGGCAAGGC
>CAYQDH010000523.1:0-3993 GCA_964416075.1 uncultured Anaerolineales bacterium
TTCTGCTCGGCGATGTTGCAGTTCTCAAGCGGGTCGCGCACCAGGTTGTACAGCTCGATCGGCGGCTTGAAGTGCATGTCCGGCTCCAGCGCCACGATGAGCTTCCATTCCGGCGTGCGCCAGCCGTGCTTGCGCATCCAGGTGCACTCGGTGATGTAGAACTCGCTCTCGTGCGACGCCACCTCACCGCGTGCCATGGGCATCAGGCTGCGCCCATCGAAGGGGATGCTGCTCTCGATCTCGGCCAATTCCAGGATGGTGGGCACCAGGTCCTTGTGCTGGTTGAAGCCTGCCACGCGCACGCCCGCGGGCACCACGCCGGGGTAGCGGATGATCAAGGGCACATGCAGCGTCTGGTCGTAGATGCCGTGGTGGTCGAAATAGCAGTCGTGGTCGTACAAGGTCTCGCCGTGGTCCGAGTTGATGACCACGATGGTATCATCGAGGATCCCCAGGCTCTCCATGGCGGTGAAGATGGCCTGAATGGAAGAATCCATATAGGCGATCTCGCCATCGTACTGGGCGATGACATAGTCCTTGTCCGAGATTCCGGGGGGCATCCAGCTGGCGAAAAAGTCGCAGAAGGGCTTGAAGGCCATCACCGGATCCATGGAGCGATTGTTCGGGTCGCACTCGTTGCCATGGTAGAACATGCGCTCGAATGGCGCCGGCGGCAAGTAGGGCGCATGGGTATCCATGTGGCGCAGGAACAGGTAGAAGGGCTGGTCTTGGGCCACTAGGCGATCCAGCTCCGGCAGGGCCACGGCGTTGAGGTTCTCGGCCTTGGGGCTTCGCCCTTCATTCCAGCTGCCCCAACCGGAGAAACTGAGATAGGCATCAAAGCCACGCGAGGCAGCGTTGCCCGTAAAGCCCACGCAAGAGGTGGTGTAGCCGTTCTCGCGCAAGATCTCGGGCAGGGTGGTGACCTCGGGGCGCATGGGGCCTTTGTGGCGCAGGGCGACCATCTGGGTGCTAAAGACGTCCATCCCGGTGAGCATGGAGCCATAGCCACTGGTGGTAGGGATATGCGGGCTGTAGGTGCGCTCGAAGAGGGCGCCGCCCTGGGCAAAGAGGTCCATGTGGGGCGATGTCTGGTGCGGGTAGCCGTAGCAGCTCATGTGGTCGGCACGCAGGGAATCGATCCCCAGGTGCACGATATTCGGCTTGCGGTCTCGTGGCACGGTAGTCTCCTTTCAACGTTTCACGTATCGTCTGACACGTAGGTGTGGACGGTCGAGTTCGGAGGCTATCTTAGGCCAACGGGCATGGGGATGTCAAATGGACATGGACTCGGATTGGGCAGTATGTTATCATCGGGATTGCGCTGCCCAGTACATTCATGAGGGAGGGACGAATGGGAATCCTTTATCGCCCTACGGACGGTGTGGCGGCCGATTTCATCCCCTTCTATTGGGAGGGGGCTTACCACCTCTTTTATCTGAAGGACTATCGCGATACGGAGGGCCACGGCGAGGGCACGCCGTGGTGGCACCTGGTAACCAAGGATTTCGTGCACTTCGAGGATTGGGGCGAGGCGCTGCCGCGGGGCGCGACAGGCTCGCAAGACGTGTGGGTGTTCACCGGGTCGGCGATCCGCGGCCCCGATGCGTTTCACATCTATTACACGGGGCACAACGGGCATTTCTACAACACGCCCAAGCCGGTGCAGGCGGTGCTCCACGCCACCAGCCCGGACCTGCGCACCTGGACCAAGGACCCAGACCACTTTTTCCTGGCGCCGGCCGATCGTTACGAGAAGGATGACTGGCGCGACCCCTACGTCTTTTGGAACGAGGAGGCGCAGGAATATTGGATGCTGCTGGCCGCGCGCAAGCGGGAGGGGCCCAGCCGCAACCGGGGCTGCACCGCGCTGGCCGCCAGCAAGGACCTGGCGCATTGGGAGGTGCGCCCAGACTTTTGGGCGCCGGACGAGTACTATACCCACGAATGCCCCGACCTGTTTCGCATGGGCGACTGGTGGTACCTGGTGTACTCGACCTTCAGCGAGCGCTCGGTGACGCACTATCGCATGAGTCGCAGCCTGCGGGGGCCCTGGCTGGCCCCGGCCAACGACACCTTTGACGGGCGAGCGTACTATGCCGCAAAAACTGCTTGCGGAGCCGCAAAAACTGCTTGCGGTGCCGCAAAAACTGCTTGCGGAGCCGCCAAGACGACAGTCGACGAAACGGGACGCCGATATGTGTTTGGCTGGTTACCCACGCGCGAGGGGGACAAGGACGATGGCAACTGGCAGTGGGGCGGCAACCTAGTAGTGCACGAGGTGGAGCAGCAACCCGATGGCACGCTGACGGTGCGCATGCCGGACACCGTGCTGGCCGCATTCCGGCAATCGACCACGATCGCACCCAAGCCGATTCTGGGCAACTGGTGTACCGATTTCGACACCGCCTACACGGGCGCGTTAGGGCGTTTTTCCGCGCTGTCGCTGGGCGAGCTTCCACAAGAGTGCTTGCTGGAAGCGACCATCACCTACCAGCCGGGCACCTATGCCTGCGGGCTATTCCTGCGCGCCGACCCAGCGTTCGAGAACTATTACATGGTGCGGCTGGAGCCAGCCAACCAGCGCCTGGTCATCGACCGCTGGCCACGGCCGGGGGACCAGCCCTTTATGCTGGAGCGACCGGTGACGATGCAGGGCAACCAGCCCGTCCGGTTGCGTGTCATCGTAGACGGAAGCTGCCTGGTGGTGTATGTCGACGACAGGGTGGCGCTCTGCTGTCGCATGTACGACCATCGCGATGGAGCCTGGGGCTTGTTTGTCACGGAGGGTCAGGTGCACTGGAAGGACGTGGCCTGCAAAACGAGAGGCTAGATGCTCCGTTGACAACGCAGACCTGCCAGACTAAGATGTCGCCGGTGGCTGGCAATAGTCTGGTTTCCTAGAACGCCGGCCAGTGCGTCCCCGCACTGGCCGGTGCATTGTGGTGCGCCGGAAGGCGACCCAGCACGGGCCACCTTCTCCGGCGGCACCCCGCTCAAACCTTGTATCCTAGGAAGTGGTTATCATGAACAAAGCTCGAATCGGTGTGATCGGCGTCGGCTGGTGGGGCACGGTGGGCCACTTGGAGCCGCTCTGCAAAGATGAGCGCGCAGAGATCGTGGCCGTCTACAGCCGCACGGAAGCCAAGGCGAAGGAGCGCGCCGCGCGCTACGGCGTGAGCCGCTACTATGACGACTATCGTCGCCTGATCGATGAATGTGCCCTGGATGGCGTGGTCATCGCCACCACGCCCAATATGCACTATGAGCAGGCGCGCTACGCCCTGGAGCATGGGGTCAGTGTGCTGATGGAAAAGCCGTTTGTGCTGCACGCCGCCGAGGCCGAGGAACTGGCGCGCATCGCCGACGCCAAGGGCCTCCACCTTTCGGTCTGCTACCCCACCTGTTTTTACCCCTGGGTCGTGGAGGGCCGCGCTTACGTGCGCGCGGGGGCACTGGGCAAGTTACTGATCTCGCATCACATGTACAGCCAACGCGTCTACGACCTGTTCCGCGGCGACGTCGCCGGGATGTTTGGCTCGACGTCGGATCCGAACTATCCCTATCCCAACAGCGTGTCCTATGCCGACCCGGCTATCGTCGGCGGCGGCACCGGGCACACCGGGATCACCCATGCCCTCGGCGACTTGCTCTTTATGACCGAGTTACAGCCGGTGAGCGTGTTCGCCTACATGAACAATCTGGACGTCGCGGTCGACGTGGTGGACGTGATCTCGGTGCGCTTTGCGGGGGGATGCCTGGCCACCCTTACGGCCACCTCTCTCGTCCCACACAACGTCAGCGCCCTGCCGTGCCAGATCATCGGCGACAAGGGGATGATCGATTGCGATGCCCGCCAGCGCACCATCGAGATCACGTTGGAGGGCGAGCCCAACCCGCGCCCGCTAGACCGGGCCAAGGTCGACATCTTTGCGGCGGTGCCACGGAACTTTGTACGCACCCTGCTGGGCGAGGAGCAATTGCACGTCTCGA
>CAYQDH010000524.1:0-3987 GCA_964416075.1 uncultured Anaerolineales bacterium
ACTTGGCACCTCCATGGAACCAAAGAGCGAGGACAGAAAACCTTTCCACAGATGAACACAGATGGGCTCTGTTGATTAGGGATATATCCCTCCCTCCTTTTTATCTGTGTTAATCCTCTTTAATCTGTGTTCATCTGTGTTATTTCCGGATCCTACTTGAGCCAACGATCGAACCAGGCGAACGCCTCGGCCTGCATGGGCAGGTCGAACTTGTGCGGGCCGGGATAGAACGAGCAGGCATAGTGGTCGTCGGCGCCTGTGCGATGGTACACCTCGCGCAGGATTCCGTCGGCGCGATGCATCTCCGGCTCGGTGAAGAGTTGGTCATCGCGGTCGCACAGCACCAGGGTGGGCAGCGGCGCGCGCAGGCCCAGGATCTCGGGATAGTCCAGGTCCTGCGGCAACAGCGGCACGTAGACCATCCAGGTGTGGGTGTGACACTTGTTCAGCAGATAATCGCGCCAGGTGGTCATCATCCCCACGCACGCGGCGCAGCGGATACGCGGGTCGGCCCCGCCGAGGTACGTGGTGCGCATCCCCCCGCCGGAGAGCCCCCCGCAGCCCACCCGGCTGGCGTCCACGTCGTCGCGGGCGCAGAGCACGTCCAGGGCGCGCTGGTCCTCCGCCAGGAACACCCCCGGCCAGGTGGTCCCCGCGCAGTAGAGCGACTTGGCCATGATATCCTCGTGTGCGCCCGCCCACTGGTTGTAGGCCTGGATCTCGCTCGTCGGCTCGTCGGGCGAGACATCGGAGAAGCCGTAGCGCAGCTCCTGGGATACGTCGGCCAGGCGCACGCGGCGCGAGGCAAAGGGGAAAGCGTCGGATACCAGCACCACATAACCGCGCTTGGCGACCTCGTTGGCCCAGGCGCGTCCGCTATAGTACTGCCGCTGGTGTTCGACCATCATGGGGTGCTGGGCATCGGACGTGCGGGTGATCTTGCGCGTGCCAAAGTACTTCAGCCCGCCGTGGTCGTGCAGGGCCAGGATGCCGGGCAACCTGCCCTTAGCCCCCTCCGGCTTTAGCAGGATAGCCTGCGTGCGCGGGCCATAGGCCAGCTGCCACGACAATTCCTCGACGTGCAGCCCATCATAGCCGTACTGCTTTTCCACGCGCACATCCAGGTCGTCGCCCGTGGCCGGCCGGGCCAGGAGCTCCAGCAGCCGTCCGCGACCGCATTCGCGCCACTCTTCCAGGTCGTCCCACCCTCCGCGCCGCAGCGAAAGCCGCGGAGGATCCTCCACCAGCCCCGCCGCCCAAGGTCCATAAGCGCCGATCATGTTGTCCATATTATGATCACCTCCAGGAAAGCAGATTCACCACGGAACACACGGAATACGCGAAAAAAAGAAAAGCATAAGAGACCTCTTCGATCCAATCGTACCACGCAAGAGACAAAATGCAAGGTCCCTTGTCGGCTATTCAGGCTCGGCAGCCTGGCGGTGTACCGTGGCTTTTCCAAGGCAGGCGAACTATGCCATAAAGGATTCAGGGGATTCTCTCCTTTTTCCGCGGTCTAGCCCCTGTAGCAAACTGGCCCGCATCACGGTCTTGTATGATACCAGGCTCGTGCGGCCTGGGTGCCAGTGGAAAGGAGAGCCCCCCATGACCCGTCTATCTGTCGCAAGAGCCGCCGGCAGTCTGTTGTTCGTGTTGCTGGAGATGTTTGTGTTGCTCGTCCCCTTCCGGGCGCGGGCTCTGCCGGGGCCGGCGGGCCTCACGGCGGAGATGGATGACCCCGCGCAAGTGGCCTGGACCTTTTACGAGTCCATCGACCAGGGCGTCGGCACGGGCGATTTCCGGCCGGCCTATAATCTCATGAGCCGCAACGCACAGAAGCGCCGCTCCTATGCGGCCTTTAGCAAAGGGTTCGTCACCACGCGCTCCGTGGTGGTAGAGTGGATCTGGCCGCTCAGCCAGGACGAGAGCGAGGCGGTCCTGGAGATCGACCTCGTGGCCACGGACGAGATCGACGGGGCGCTGCGTTCGGTGCGCTATGAGACGGTGTACACGCTGGTCCGCGAGAGGGGTCAATGGCGACTGGACCACGCCAAGACCGAGCAGCCCCCCGCGGATGTGGTGCGCGCTTTCTGGGACCACCTGGACCGGGGCATCGCCACGGGCGACTGCCGGGCCGCCTACGATCTCCTGAGCGCGGCGCGCCGCGAGGACTGCACCTATGCCGAGTTCGCCGAGGTATTGGATACCGTGCGGCGCGTGCGGGCAGAGGACGTCCAGCTCCTCGAGCGCACCGAGCGAGAGGCGACCGTGCGCGCGGTGGTCTATATCGCGGAAGAGATGGACGGGACCCTGGATATGTCCCAGCGTGACGTCGAATTTACCCTGGTGCGCGAGGGCAGCGCATGGCGCGTGGATTGGCTGGATGGAACGGACAGGACGATGGGCGACGACGTGCCCGAGCTGGTATATGCTGACCCGGGCACCTATCACATCGGCGACGAGGCGCTTCGCGGATGGCTCCCCCTCACCGGCCTGTGCTGGACGGACAGCTTCTGGGTCGATGGGTCTGGCAGCGCCTCGCTGTTGGAGCTGGAGCTATACGGCGCGGATAGCGCGAGCCAGGTGCTGATCAACGGGCAATGGGTGGCCACGCTGCCCAGCCAGCCGACCTACTGGCCGGGGAGACGCCCCAACTGGTGGTCGGAGAGGGTGTCGCTGCCCCTGGGCGATGTGTCGTTGAGCGAGGGCTGGAACACCATCACCCTCTGCGCCACGCCCCTGCCCGACGACCCCGACAGCGACGACCTGCAGCTGCGCAACATCCGCGTGCTCGCCGACCTGGAGCCCGTGGTCCCCGATCTCTATCTCGAGCTGGGCACAGCCTCCCTCCCCATGCGACACGGAGACACGGGGAAAGGTTGACGCGACGACTCGGAGACATGGGGACCCGGAGACTGGGAGACGCGGACACCGTCTCCTCCTCTCCCAGTCTCCACGTCTCCGTGTCTTCGTTACCGTGTCTTCAGCAGCAATGGCAGCGAAGCGCGATACCCCACCAGCACCCTCAGCGTGGCCTGTCCCTGGGTCCCGGCGCTGTCGCTGGCGGCGAGGGTGATGGTGTGCCAGCCTTGCGAGAGGGTGCTGAGGCTTAGCATCGACCCCGCGCCCAGCGCCCCATCGCGGTTGGACGACCAGCGTAGGCCCTCCGGGCTCAGCGGGCCGTCCTCCAGGTCGCTGGCTAGGCCCTGCAGGATCACGGCCTGGCCGGGCGAGAAGACGCTCCCCGCCACGGGGCTGAGCACCCACACCAGCGGCGCCTTGTTGGGCACGCGCAGCGGCGCAGCGGTCACGTCGCTGGCAGTGAGCAGCCCGTCGGTGACCAGCACGCGCAAGAGCACCTGCTCGCCCCCCGGCAGGAGCGCCGCGTCCAACGCGTAGGACCTGCCCGCCAGGTTGCCCGCCAGCGGGCTCCATGTGGCGCCGCTATCGCGGGAATAGAACAGGCTGCTGTGCAAGGCGTCGCCGTCGGCGTCGCCCGCCTGCCAGGTGACGGTGTAGGTGCCGGAGGCGGCCCATGTTTCACCCCCGCGAGGATAGGTCAGGGTCACAGTGGGGGCATGCGCGCTGGGGATGACCGTGCGTTGCACCACCCCCTGGCGCGAGAATACCACCCGCGCCGCGCCCGCGGGATAGGGCAGCACCTCGGCGAACAAGCCCTCATCCGCGCCGCTGCCGTGGTAGGGGTCGCCCGGGCTAAAGGCGCGGCTGGCCAGCGGCGCGCCGCCGGCATCCTGCACCTCCACACGATAGTCGCCCTCCCCGGCATGGGCGGGGCTGGCGGGCATGGGCTCGATCGAGAGCGGATAGGTGAGCTCGATGCGCTCGCCGGTCACCCCGCCAATGGCGATCAGGTGGGGCGATTCCCCCTCGACGGCCTCCACCTGGACGGCTCCGGCCGGAAGGGTCTTCATGAGCCTCTCATGGTTGTAGGGCGAGAACCACTTGGGCCCGCAGTAGGACATGATG
>CAYQDH010000525.1:0-1836 GCA_964416075.1 uncultured Anaerolineales bacterium
GGGCTATCGCCTAAACGTGGTGCCCATGGATGACGAAGCCGATTCGGAAGTGGCGGTGCAGGTGGCCAACAACATTGCCAGCGCTGTGAGGGGGGGCGAAAAGGTGCTGGGTGTCGTCGGGCACTATAATAGTGGGCAGGCTGCCGCCGCTCTTCCTATTTACAAAGATCTGCCCATCATCGTTATCACCCCTACGGCTAGCGAGACCAGCCTCACGACACAGGGATACCGCAACTTTTTCCGCGTCAACGCCACGGATGCGGCCCAAGGTCCATACCTGGCTAGCTTTATGGTGAACGATCTCCAGGCGCAACGCATCGTCCTGGTGCACGCGGACAATGAGTATGGCCAGGGCTTGCGCGCCCAAGTGGACCAGTCCCTGCGCGAGCTGGGGCGTCCGCCCGTGGAGAGCATTGCCATTCCGGAGGCCGGGGATACGTATGCTACTTTCCTGCCTCGCATCCAGGCCGCCAACCCCGACGTGGTCTTTTTGGCCGGCTACGAGACGGAAGGATACGTCCTGCTCCCCGAATTGCGCGAAGCCGGGATCAACGCCACCTTTGTGGCGAGCGATGGCTGCTTCCTCTACGAGTTCATCGATGGTTCAGGTGCCGCCGCCGAAGGGGCCTATGTGAGCGGCATTACCCCCGATCCCAAGGTGGTAGCCAAGACCGAGTGGTGGGATGCCTATCGCAAAGTCGAGTCGCGCAATCCGGGCACCTATAGCATCGCCGGCTATAGCGCGATGACCGTGTTGGCGGAAGCCACCCGCAAGGCCAATAGCCTGGATGCTGTGGCCATCGAGCAAGCCCTGCACAGTGAGGATTTCACTGCTTTGATCGGCCCGGTGCGCTATGATGCCAACGGTGACCTGCAGGATCAGCGTATCTACATGTTTCAGGTGCGCGAGGGCCAGTTCGGCCAGGTCCAAGCCGCGCCCTAATCTCTCCGAATGACCCTCCCGCGGGTTACTGAACCCGCAGGAGGGTTACTTGCTCAGTGGTGCTCCGGGTGATCCGTCACCGGTGTATGGTCGTGGAATTGCCCCTGCTGGTGCATGCGATTGTGCAGGCTGCGGTGTGCCGATTCGAGCACCAGGCGCATGCGTTTGTAGACCGCATCCTCAGCGCGTGTGCCCACCGTATCCAGGTAGGCCATGGCGCCCTCGATCTGCTCCAGGATGGTTACTGCATCGGCGGCCGCGTAAAAGGGTGAACCCTCTAGTTCGACCATCACGGGTGAGGAATGGGCGGCGATGATCTCGGGCTTGTCCGCATAATGTCCCCGCACCAGTAGCGCCAGCCAGGAACTGCGTTCCAGCTTGACTGACCAGTGGCCCGCGGCATGATCAGTGCCCACGGCCCGGCTCTCGCGAACCTCCCCGTTGACGATCAGTTCCACGCGACTCATCGGCACGGTGACGCTGGCCGCTTCCCAAGTGACATCCACGGTGCCGCCGCTAGCGTCCATGTGGATGCTGCTGCCCATCGGCCGGCCCTCCACAGCGAACTCTAGCAGTGGCCCATAGGTGGCAAAGGTCTCCCCCCGGCGGATGGCCATTTTCCAGGTTTCATAATCGAACGGCAACACCGGGTTGATGCGCGCATAGGTGCGCACCGTGCCCACGGCTGTGGAGGCCGTCATCTTGTCTGTGCCCGCTACCGCGGCAACCTTATACCCACAGTTGAGGTAGCGGTACCAGTCGGAGAGGGAGTAGGGGTCGATGCCCCCGTAGAGATTGCCCCAAGCTGTCATCTCCACTCCATCGATGTCGCCACTTACGATGCTGGCGGCATGCTCCGCACGTGGATTGGGAAAGTGGGGTAGCACTACCAC
>CAYQDH010000525.1:1846-3987 GCA_964416075.1 uncultured Anaerolineales bacterium
CGCCCTGTGCCCTGCATTGGCGCGCCCATTCGGTGAGCAGGATCTCGATGGGGTCGCCGATGGCCGATTCATCTGGGCCTCCAGTGGTCATGGGGGCGATGATCCGCCCGCTGTAGCCCAGCAACGAGATGTGCCCCAGGATGTGCTGCCGATTCTCCGTGCCCACACGCACCAGGTATTCGCCGCCTCCCCCCATCTCGCGGGAGCCGTGCGTGGTCTGGCCGTCGAAATCGCCGACGTTGGTCATCAGCTCACCCCACTGGCTGGCGAGCAGGTTCACGACATTTACCCCCTCGGCTGTACCTTCCAACAGAGCCGATTGGGGAGATAGGAAATGCACGTGCGTGTCGGCGGTCACCCAGCCCCTCTCCCGCCAGGGCAACACCTTCTCCAATGTAATCGTCAGCTCGCGTGTGTCTTGTGTCACCACGAACACCCTGCGTATGGGCGCGATCTCGAATCCCTTGGAAACCTCTACGTAGACGCGTCCCAGCGGTAGGTTGACGTCGGTCTCACCCGGGATGTAGGTGCAATGATGCACACCCAGGTGGCTGAAATCGACGCTCCAGTCCTCGTACCAGGCTGCGTTGGGGATGCGATGCCGGTCCACAGGGGCCAGGTACTCGCCCGCCTCACCATGTACGTGGAGCTTGACAGGGATCGGCCTGCCGCTCCCCTTGTCCAACACGCGCAGGGTGACGCGCTGGGTGGCCGAGGCGATCGGGTGCAGAGGAGCATTCTCGGCGCCCCGGACTAGATCGCTCACGGGGATGGCCAGACTACCCTCGAGGTGGAAGCGCGCGTCGTCGTGAGCCGTGTACTCGATGAGTACCTCGCTCGACGAGATCTCTGGCACCTGGTTGTTGTAGCTATCAGCCCAGGCTCCTTGGGGGTATAGGGATCGCGGCGTGGCCGAGATGACCTGGCCCATATCCAGTCGCAACTGCTTGAGCAGGCCGTTCTCGTCGAGTTCCGGGCGGAGGGCTACACCTTCCGGCAGGCGGAGCACAGCTTTACGCCGGGGTTGCCATCGCAGGGGTGCGGACCCAACGTTGCCAGCAGAGATTCCCGAGAGGAGCACGGCACCCGAGATCGGCTCCATGCGCACTCCCACTACCGACTTTTCTGGGTGGGGATTCTCCCAAGCCCACAACCAGTTCACCCAAGGGCCGCTGTCGGCAGCGGTGACACGGGTCTGGCTACGTCCCCAAGAGGGATGCATCTGCTCTTGCCCGCCTCGGATAGGGTTGGGCTTGTGATGGCTGACGGCCTGCAAGCAATTCTCGCCCCAGGCGCGCTGAAAGGCGCCGATGTGGTGGCGACGGCGAATGGGCAGGCGCTCCTCCGTGCCATCCTCATAGAGGATGACGTAATCGGCAGC
Source organism: uncultured Anaerolineales bacterium (assembly GCA_964416075.1). Classification (GTDB taxonomy): domain Bacteria; phylum Chloroflexota; class Anaerolineae; order UBA1429; family UBA1429; genus CAYQDH01. Next base: position 3,228 of record CAYQDH010000525.1, read on the forward strand.
ATGTTCGTTCAGGTGGCCGCGGCCTGTGCTGTGAGCGATGAATCCCGTTTCATTCTGCGCCAGGGGTCGCAGGTCCGAAGTGTGTAAGAAGACCAGCCAGCGAGAGGTGACCCGCCCCAGGGGCAGGGTCACCGCCTGGTCTTGTAGCAAGACCAGGCCATCGATCCAAAAAGGGATGCCCCAGGAGACGCAGGCTCCCGCGGGGGCCTGGGGGAGGGCGGCGGCCATCTCTGGCGAGATGTCCACTTCCGCCAGCGCAGTGCGTGTGATGTTGCCTTGTACAAGCAGGGGTGTGAACAAAGGGGAGGCAGGTCCATCCTGCAAGGGTGGCATGAACGTACTCCTTTCAAATCATCGTGCAGCAGTGAATCGCACACTGTTGGCACGTCATGCGAACGCTCGTCATCGGCCAGTTCCGTTCTCCGCCGCTTACCCCATTATACCCAGTACGAAGCCATGTCGCTAGCAGGGCGTAACCGCCCTGCACGCCGAGGCGGGCGGCGCTGTTGTGGATCGGTCAAAGCCCATATACATTGTGAATCGCGGCTACGGAAAGGTCAGATGACTGGCGGTGCACTCAATACGGAACATGACATAACTTTAACGGCGACAGACCAGGGTGCTGACGGGGTTGACCGATTACACCCTGCGTGCTAGAATCTACATCTCTATTACCTGAGGATGGTTGCAGATGGACAGAAGGCCTCACGGAGTATGAGCGGCAGTGAGCTGATCCAAACGCGCCTGGCGGGGCTGCCAG
>CAYQDH010000526.1:0-3984 GCA_964416075.1 uncultured Anaerolineales bacterium
TACATCCTGCCAGGGCAATCGCATTTGACCCGTCCCACGGGCTGAAGCCTCGTGCTAAGGCCGCAAAGGCCACCTGCGTGGCCTGGGAATGAGTCCCGCAGGCGCCGCAGGTCATCCTGTCCTCCCATCGCACGCCGCGAGTCGGCCATGAAGACCCAAATGCGATTGCCCTGTACGTCCTGCCTTGACCGGTGTTCTCGCGTTGTCTATAATCGTGCCAGGTCTGGTCTGTGCCCTCTCGGGAGGCGGTAAATGCCACACCTCGTCCTTGCTCTGCTGGGTCCGCTCCAGGTAACAGTCGATGGCCGTCCCGCCACCGGCTTTTCCTCGGCCAAGGTGCGCGCTTTGCTGGCCTATCTGGCCGTGGAAGCCGACCAGCCCCACCCCCGCGATTCCCTGACGGCGCTCTTGTGGCCCGATTGGCCCGACGGCCACGCGCGCAACAACCTGCGCCAAGCCCTGGCCAACCTGCGCGCGGTCCTCGGCGAGGCGTCCTCCTCGGCTCCGTACCTGCTGATCAGTCGCGAGATGGTGCAGTTCAACCGCGCCAGCGACCACACCCTCGATGTGGCCGCCTTCGAGCGGGGGACCAGGGCGCGGGCAACCGGCGAGGGGCGCGAGGAGGAGGCGATCGAGCGACTGGCCGAGTGCGTGGCGTTGTATCGAGGTCCCTTTTTGGAGGGGTTCGCGGTGCCCGACAGCGCCCCCCTGGAGCAATGGTTGAGCCTGCAACGTGAGCACTGGCAGCGGGAGATGCTGGCGACCCTGGGACGGCTGGCGGCGCTGTACGAGGGACGTGGAGAATACGTCCGGGCGCAGGAATATGCGCGCCAGGCGGTGTCCATCGAGCCGACGGACGAGCGTTGCCAGCGGGAGCTAATGCGCCTTCTGGCGTTGGGCGGGGAGCGCAGCGCGGCGCTGGCCCAATACGAGGCTTGCCGCCGCACCCTGGCCGAGGAATTGGGCATCGACCCCGCGCCCGAGACCACCGCGCTCTATGAGCAGATCCGCAGCGGCGCACTGCGCTCCGCCGGGCCGCGTCCTCGCGTCCCCGCATCGGCAAGTCCGCCCGTGGCCCTCGAGCCCGGTGAAGGCCAGGCCCAAGCGCCGCGTGCGCTGTTCGTGGCTCGCGCAACGGAGATGGCGCGGCTGGAGGGATGGCTTGGGGAGGCGCTGGCGGGGCAGGGGCGGGTCGGCTGGGTGCTGGGAGAGCCGGGGAGCGGCAAGACGACGCTGCTGGGCGAGTTCGCCTACCGGGCCATGGAGGCCCACCCCGCGTTGGTCGTGGCCGGGGGCACCTGCAGCGCCTATGCGGGGATCGGCGACCCCTATCTGCCGTTCCTGGAGCTTCTCCGCACGCTGCTGGGAGACGTCGAGGCCCGCCGCGCGGTGGGCGAGATCAGCGGCGAGCATGCGCGGCGGCTGCAGGCCGCCACGTCCCATGCCCTGGAGACGGTGCTGGAGACGGGCCCAGCGCTCGTCGATACGCTGCTCCCGGGCGCCATGCTGCTGGCGCGGGCACGCTCCTTGCCCGACGGCGCAGCCTGGGCGCCGCGAATTCGAGAGGCATTGAGCAACCGGATGGGGGCTCCCTCCCAGGCCTATCTCTTTGACCAGCTTTGCGGCGTGCTCCAGGCGTTGGCGCGGGCGCGGCCCCTGCTCCTGACGCTGGATGACCTGCAGTGGGCGGACGCCGCGTCGGTCAGCCTGCTTTTCCACCTGGGGCGGCGGCTGGCCGGCCACAGGATCCTCATCCTGGCGGCCTACCGGCCGGAAGAGGTGGCGGTGGGGCGAGAGGGCCAACCACATCCTTTGCAGCCGGTTCTGCTGGAGCTGGGGACGCTGTGGGAGGAGAATGAAGTGGACCTGGCTCAGGCCGAGGGGCGGGCTTTTGTGGATGCCCTGGTGGACAGTGAGCCCAATCGCCTGGGCAGCGGGTTTCGGGAGTCGCTCTACCGGCAGACCGGGGGACAGGCCTTGTTCACGGTCGAGCTGTGGCGCGGCCTGAAGCAGCGCGGCGACCTCGTCAGGGATGCCGCCGGCCCGAACGCAGACCCGACCCAAGGGGCATGGGTGGAGGGAGCGGCGCTGGATTGGGGCCGCCTCCCCAAGCGGGTGGAGGCGGTTATCGCCGCGCATATCGCGCGTTTGCCCCGCGAGCAACAGGAGCTTCTGGCGGCGGCCAGCGTGGAGGGAGAGGAGTTTCACGCCGAGGTGGCCGCGCGGGTGCTGCAGCGAGATGATCAAGAGGTACTCAGGGCCTTGAGCGGGCCGCTGGGCGAGGAGCATCGCCTGGTACGAGCGCAGAGCCTGCGCCGGGTGGGAGAGCTCCCATCCACGGCGGGCAGTTCGCCGCGGATGGGCTGCTTCTCTCGCTATCGCTTCCGGCACCACCTTTTCCAGCATTATCTATACCAGCGCCTGGACCCGGTGCGACGCGCGCACCTGCATGGGGCCGTGGCCGAGGCCCTGGAGGACCTGGGGGCCGTGGCGCCGGACAGCTACGACCTGGAGGACACCATGGCGCTCCTGTCCGACAATAACGACGGTTACTTTGAGGCCCCTGAAGGGATCGCCTCAGAGGCGCAGCTGGCCTGGCACTGGGAGGAGGCCGGGTTGGCCGAAAAGGCGGTGGGCTATCATATCCGCGCGGCGGTGAGGGCCTACCTGTTTGCCGCTGGCGGTCCGGAGCAGGTGTCGCATTTCACGAGGTTGCTTGCCCTGGTTGCCGCGCTTCCGCACAGCCCTCGACGGCTGCGCTATGGGTACGTGGCCTACGTTTTACTAGGCTGGGAATGGAGCCGTGTCACTGGTATGGCCTCCGGCGAGGTAGGCCGAGCATTTCGCCAGGGCCTCGAGCTAGCCGAGCAGACGGAGGATAGTTTGCTTGTGGCCGATGCGCTGGTAAACCTGGCTAACCATTCTTGCGCGTGTGGCGAGCTGGAGGAGGCCGCGGCGCTGGCTGAGAGGGCGCTGTCGCTGGCGCAGGGCGCGCCCCAGGAGTGGGTCGTGGCTGTCCAGGGAACCTTGGCCATGATTCTGGTGTATCGTGCCCACCTGGCCAGGGCCCGTAAGTTGTTGGCGCCCCTGTCCGAAGCCTTGTTGAGCCCGGGCTCTACCCTGGCCATGTGTCGTGGCCACATCCCCCAGCTGGTGCTCGTGCCCTGGGTGATGTGGTGCCTGGGCTATCCCGACCAGGCGCTGCACGTGGGCCGGGTGGCCCTGCAGATCGTGTTGCCGGACAAGGACGGTTGTCCAGTTGGCCAGGATGCCAACGTGCTCTATAGCGCCATCTGCTTCACCCACAGGCTGCGCCGCGAGGTGGAAGGCGTGGCGCGTGGCTTGCAGATGCTGCAGGAGGGGGGCCGTTATCTCAAGTTCATTCCCATTCTGCTCCCCATGTACCAGGGCTGGGTGCACGCGCAGCAAGGGTGGACGCAGGCCGAGCCCCGCCTGCTGGAGCAGGGGATCGCGGAGATGCGCCAGACCCTAGCCGATCGCAAGGATGGCGTCATGCTCATGCCAACCCTGCAGAAAGGCTTCTTGGCCGAGGCGCTGGCGCACGCCGGGCGTGTGGATGAGGGGCTGCAGATGTTGGCGGAGGCGTTGGACCTGGTGGAGCGCACGGGAGAGCGGTTCTGCGAGGCGGAGCTGTGGCGGCTGAGGGGGGAATTGCTGCTACAGCGGCCCTTATCCCCAGCGCAGTCGCCCTCATCCCCGGCCCTTCTCCCATACAAAACATGGGAGAAGGGAGGGGAGGAGGCGGAGGCTTGCTTCCGGCGGGCCATCGCGGTGGCGCGGGGGCAGGAGGCCAAATCTTGGGAGTTGCGGGCGACGACGAGCTTGGCGCGGCTGCTGAGCGGGCAGGGGCGCGCGGGCGAGGCGCGGGAGATGCTGGCGGCCATCTATGGCTGGTTTACGGAGGGGTCCGACACGCCGGATTTGGTGGAGGCCAAGAGGCTGTTGGAGGAGCTCGGGGGCTAG
>CAYQDH010000527.1:0-3977 GCA_964416075.1 uncultured Anaerolineales bacterium
GGGCACCAGGAAGAGCAGCGGATCGCTAAAGGGGTCTCCGCTGGCGCCAGCCTGGCCGCCCAAGAAGTTGATCGTGCCACGGTTCTTCAGGACATAGTAACCATACCCAGCCGGGATGAGCAGCAAAAAGTCGAGGAAGAATCGCTGCCACATGGGCTGCTCCATGGCTCGAGCGCGATCGCGCTTGTAGGTCACGATGGTCAGGCGCGCCGCCTGCATGGCCGGCCACAGGCTGGTGAACACAGCGATCGCGATTCCGAGCAGGGCCATGCGAATGGCGCGCGGGGTGATGATCACGGGGAGGGGTTGCCGCGAGCCAAACACCAGGAAGGAAACGGTGTTCCCCATGATCAGGGCCAACTGCCTGGCCAGGATGATACCGAGGACAAAGCCCACCACGCCTACGATGAGGCTTTCCAGGAGGTAGATTCCGATGACCTGGAAATCCCCGGTGCCGCGGCTCTTGAGGATGGCGATCTCGCCTCTTTGGCGCTCGACCACCAAACCCGAGATCATGCCGATAAAGTACAGCACCAGGCCCATGATGGGGATGGAGAACACATATAGGAGGATGGTCATCACGAACGTCGTCCAACGATAGGTCTGCAGAGCATCGTAGGGCGAGACGTCCAAGACGGTGTTGGTCAGGAGCGTGCCAATACGCGTGTTAGCATAGTTGATCCGGCCCAACAGATAGGGCACGTCATCCGTGCGCACCTTTTCGCCATCAAAGATCATGTACCAGATGGCGGCATAGATCTCTTGCTCCATAACAGGCGCGATGCGAGTGCGGAAGGTCTGCTCGGAGATCAGCATGGAGTTGGCAAGGGCCTTTGGGTTATAGAACCAAAAGTCCTCCGTGTCATCCGTGGCCTGCCAGATACCGGCGATGCGCACCTGGAGCTGGACCGGCTTGGCTTCCACGGTAGCCTGGCTCTCCCCTTGCTGGAGCGTGGTTTCGACACGCTTGAAAATCACATAGGGCTCACCCACCTGAAGGCCCACCTCGTCCGCAAAGGCCTTGCTGATCAAGACTTCGATCATCTCCGCATCAGCATTGGCATCTGTCGGAAAGGCGCCCTCCAGGACCTGCACGTGGTCCTGGACATTCGAGACGAACCCCAGGTTCACCCAGCCCAAAGGCTGACGCAAGCCGATATAGGCCGCGTCAGAGATTGGAAAGAGCGAAAAGTTGTCGGTCTTGACATAGCGCACCGAGCTCTGGAGAGGCAGGTCTATGATCCCCGGGGCTGACTTGGTCACATATTCGTCAACCGGGTTAAAATCCTCCATCTCGACGGCCCCATGCCAGGCGCCGATATAGCGGTACATGAAGGCAAAGGGCGGGCGAGGATGAGTCAGCTCGCCCTTTTCCTGAGAAAGTTGTTCTTTGAGAACCTTAAAGTTTGCCGCGTCGGTATACAGCGGGATGCTGCTGATCAGGGCTACTGCCGTGATCAGGCCGATGATGGAACACAGGGTAAGCCCTTTGTTGTTCCACAGCCTCTTGGCCGCGACGAGGAATACAGAGAGAAAGTTCATGCCTCAACCCCCGCTTACTGGCCCACGACGATTTGGTTCTCTTCGACCCCATCTTTGATCTCCACGCGCTCGGCGCTTTCGATGCCGATGGTCACGTCAGCGCGTCGCTGGCGACCCTCCTCCTCGATGACCACGAACTTGCGACCAGAGAAGGTGCGGATGGCGGCGGGCGGCAACCAGAGCACATTGTCTTTCTGCTCCAGGGTTACGATCACCTTGACCAGGTCACCCGGCTCGATCTTGAGATCCTCGGGGTCAAAGGAAATGTGCGATAGTTTGTCGGCCTCTTCCACGTCGGCCGAACCGCCGCCCTTGCCATAGGGATAGGGCAGTTGTTCGATCTTGGCCTTGAGCTCCTTGCCAGGATAAGAGGATAGCACGATCGAAGCGCTCATCCCCTCAGCCAGCCGCTGCAATTGGCTGCTCATCGGTTCAGCAGTGATCTCGACTTGGGCCTCGTCGGCGACGATGAACACAGGCTTGAAGGCAGTCACCGTGCGCCCGTCATAGGCGGAGACGGAGGTTATCTTGCCCGCGATGGGGCTGACCACTTGCGTATCCCCTACTTGGGACTCCAGCCGCTCCACCACCAGCTTGGCCCTCTCCACGGCCTTGAGCAGTCCGGGGTCCTGTTGTTGTTCCAGCCTGGCCAGATCCATCTCGCTGAGCTGGATCTCCTTTTTCTTGATCTCCACATCGATCAGGTCTCCCTTGGACCCCTGCTGGGCCCTGGCCAAGGCAGCCTGCGCGAGTTGCAAGTCCAGCGTCTTTTGCTCCAGGATCAGAGCCTCGTTGCTGGCCATAACGTCCGCCCGCCGAGCCTTGATGTCGTACTCGCGCTGAGCGACCTTGACCGCGGCCTCGGCCTTTTGCAGGTTTGCCCGCGCCGTCTGGATGGCCGGGTCGCTATTCATCCCCGCTACCATCTGTTCCAGCTCCATATTCTGGATCTCCAGGGCGAGCTTGGCTTTGGCGATGTTGAAATCCCTGTTGTCATTGGAGCTCTTCAGGCTCAGCTCTGCCGATTCGAGCTCGAGCTTGGCCTGATCGAGCTGGCGAAGCAGATCATCGTTGTCCAATTCGGCCAACAGCGTGCCAGCCTCGACGACCTGGTTGCGTTCCACATGGACCTTCTTCACACGACCATCGACCCGAAACCAGAGCTCCTCCTCCACGGACGGAGCGACACGCCCGGTGAAAGAGAGGCTATCGACGACCTCCCCACGCTTGACGGTGTAGGTAGGCTTTTCAGCAACGGGCGGAGGCGGAATAGGTGTAGGCGTAGCTTCGCTCGAGCCGCCGCTCGTGGACGTCGATCCACCAGAGCAGCCCGACACGGCGACGATCACCATGAATAAAAGGGCGAAAGCTAAACGACGAACTCTTGAGGACATTGGTTCTCTCCCGGAATGTATTAACCTATAGCACCGGCACCCATTGCCCAAGGGACGATGCTTCCGTGCCACTACGATAATTAGCCTGGCGGGCGATTGGCTGACCGAGGGAGCCGACTCTGGGCCACGAGCGGTCCACATAAAGACAACGTTGTCGTTCCCACCAAGCACGATAATACCACCATAGGGGAAAAACAAAAAATCCCCGCATCGGGTCGGAGACGCGCGCAAGACCAGAGTATGATCCAAGGCGGGGGAGATTCACGCGTGAGCTCATGTCTCAGGGCTTACTACCACCGTAACACTGAACTTGACGTCGGTGTGCAGCTTGACTGGTACTTGGTACTTGCCTGTTTCCTTGATGGGCGTCTCAAGTATGACCTTGCGCTTGTCGATCTCCTGGCCAATGCGTTGGCCAAGCTCACGCGCTATGTCAGCATTGGTAATGGACCCATAGAGCCGTCCAGATTCGCCGGCTCTCACGGCAAACACGATCTCGACGTTCTGAAGATCGGCTGCTCGCGCCTCGGCCGTGATTTTCTCGGACTCGTCGCGGCGAATCTCCGCGGCCTCGCGTTCGGAAACCTGGTGACGTGCCTGTTCTGTCGCGGGCATAGCCAAGCCGCGAGGGATCAGATAATTGCGCGCATAGCCATCAGCCACACGCTTGGTATCGCCTGCTTTGCCTAGCCGCTTGATTTCCTTGAGTAGGATCACTTCCATAGGGGCCGCGTCTCCTTTGCGCCGGGTGTGAAAAAGCGATCCCATGATATAGCAGAACCACACGAACGGCAAATGCGCGGCAAGGCCCCGCTCGTGGGTGCAAGTGGGGCCTTGCCGCGGTACGGGACCTTACATGCGGTCGAGTATCTCTTTTTTCTTGGCGTCATACTCGGCTTGCGAGATGAGGTCATTATCCAGCATGTCTTTCAGCCTGCGCAGGACAGCCACGGGATCACTCGCAGCGCCCTGTGGCGCCTGAGAGGGTTGAGCTTGGGTCGACGGACTAAAAGTATCAGCCATGGCCTTGGCCGCAGCGAG
>CAYQDH010000528.1:0-3971 GCA_964416075.1 uncultured Anaerolineales bacterium
ATACTCGGCCAGCGGGCCGAGGGCATGCCGCGTAACCCCAATGTTCCAGGGCACTATGTCCGGTTGCTGATGTTGCAGGGCACATCGTACGCGACCACGCTTGTTCATAAGGACCTCCAGGCCTCGATCAACACATCGACATTGCGCCAGGCCTTGGGCGTGATCTCGGTAATGTTGTCGACCGGGGAGAGAATGAAGCCGTTCACGCCATGCATAACCTGCAGGGCATGGGCTACGGCAGCGCGCACGTCGTCCTCAGTGCCCTCTTCCACAGTGATGGCGCCATTGATCCCGCCCCATAGGCAAACCTTACCTCCCAGGCGGTCGCGCATAACTACCAGAGGGTCCACATCAGTTCTCTGCAGCGGATCGACGCCCACCAGCACATCCACCCCTGCCTCCAGGAGGAGGTCGAGCATGGGCAGGGTGCCCGTGGTCATGACATAAGCGAAGGGGATGCCATACTCGTGGGCCACCTCCACCTCGCGGCGCAGGATAGGCAACAGGAACTGGCGATAGAGCCGCGGCGACCAGAAATCGGCGCTCTCGTACCAGCCACGGCGGATGAACAGATCCACCGGCGGTATGCCATGCGGCCCGGGCTGCAAGAGGATCCGCATCCGGGCCTGGTTCCAGGATGAGATGAGGGAGAGCAAATCCGCCATCATCTCGGGGGCATCGGCCGTGAGAAGCATCATGTTCTGCAGGCCGCACAGCCAACCGACCATATCAACTCCCACGCCCCAGCCGCCGGCCACCAAGCAGCCGGTATGGGCGCTAAACACCCTGGCCTCTTGCACCTCGGCGTGGTAGGCGGCGATATCCTCAGCGCTGGGAGGTTGCAGGATCGTGCGCAGAACATCCACGTCCTGTGGAGTACTGATCAGAGGCTTGATCGCTCGCGGAACCTGATAGTCCTCCATCAAGGGCACGAAATTGCCGTGCGGCCAGTCGGGCGTCTTGCGCACCAGCGCCGTGAGGACTCCCGCCGGGGTATGGTACTCCTTGTGCAACACAGGGAACTGCTCGCCCGGCAGGTGCTCCAGCCAGAGACGCGTTTTGACGGTGGCCGGCAGGCGCACGGGCAGGCCACGCAGGTCGGGGTGATTGATCCGCTGTCCGCGCCAGGAAGAGGGGATGAAGAGCATGCTATCGAGCCCCAGGGCCAATTCCTCTTCCACCACCTCGTAGGCGTCCTGGCAACGTCCGCGCATCGCGGTAAAGCTCATAAAGGCGCAGGGCACGCGGTCCGGCTCCTGCTGGCGAATAGCCCGGAGCATCCGTTCGCGAGAGGTCAGGGTCGCAGGCATAGACACTACTCCCAAGGACGTGAATTCGATGCGCGGGATTCTAGCATGTGGCTCGCCTTGGTGCAATCTGCGCCTGTGTGGCTATGCCTTATGTTAATTGCCTATCCATTGAACTGGGTAGGCCCGGCTTGCCGGGGCGTCTTGACCACCAAGAAACGGAACACGCTGTCGCCGATGTTCTTCAAGAGATGTGGAATCCGAGCCGGGCTGTCGACGAGCATGTCGGCAGACACCTCTTGTTCTTCCGCACCGACTACTACAACGCCACGCCCTTCCAAGATGTAGAAAAACGCATCGACGGGGGTGGTATGCATCTTGAGCGTCTCTCCGGGCTGGAGGTCAAAGATGTTGACCTGAACGTGCGGTGTGTCATGCAGCGGGCGCATGCTCACTTTGTGCGGATTGGCCGCTTCGGGAACATCGTAAACCTTGACGATTTTCATACCCTATCCTCCTGTGCATAAGAATAAGCGCTCAGTTCGTCGCCTGATAGCGGCTCTGTGTAGGTCTCGGCAGCATACATGGCTCTTTCGAAGAAGGAGAGAAAGGTACCTCTTTCCTCCTCGCGAGTCCTGCAAGAAGTTTCTGCATCCTGTGCTGGCGAAAGGTGCTGCTCGTGTCATAAGAAGCTTGGTCCCAACAATAGGGGGTCCGGGTGGCCTCGCGGGTCACTGGGAGAGAACCTCGATCTGTTCGACGATCAGCTCGGCGTAAACCTTGGCGCCATCGGGACGTAAGTGCATCCCATCATTCCAAAAGAACTCGGGGTGATCAGCACTCGCAGCATACCAATCGATGAGCGTGGCGTTGGTATACCGTTGGACCCCCTCAGCGAGCACCGTATTCACCGTCGATTCCCATTGACGCGGGACTCGGCAATTCAGTATCAGTACAGAGGGCACATCCTCAAGCAAGAGCATCATCTCATCGAACTTTTTCGCGCTGAGATAGCCATTGTTACCCACCTGGATAACTACGATATCCCCCATCTTGCCCGCATCGAGGATCTCCTGTAACACCTCGATCACCTCGCGCATCTGACGACCGATCGCAGCATCGATGGCCAACCCATCGACAATGCCAGTCAACTCGTCTGCCGCACTGACCATCACCGAATCGCCTATGGCGACAACCTGCGCTGCATCCTGCGCCTCAGTGGGCAAAGGCGTCAGTATCTCCAAAGCGTCGTGTTGCGCCGCCGTCGGCGTCGCGGAGGGCGTGTCGAGAGGCCAAGTAGTGGACAAGGGCGCAGAGGCCGACGGTGTGGCAGACAAGGATGAACCGGAATCCACAGGCGATGGAACAACTGTGGGTGCGGCCGCGCCGTCCGGCGTCGCAGAGGGCCGAGGTGAGCCATAGTCATCCCAAGATGAATAAGGCGTCGGTTTAGGCTCCTCGCTCGACGCAGCAGAGGGCGCGGTCGAGCCAAAATCCACAGACGCTACGAGGGTTGCAGGCACGATCGTATATCTCAGCTGCACCGTCGGAGCTGCGACAAGTGTCCCCGCGTGGGACTGTGGGGTAATGACGGGCGTCTCAGTGGGCAAGTTGGTAGGTGTAGGGGAAACCGGATCATCCACGGTGGTCGGGCTGGCAGTCATTGTCTGCGTCAAAGCCTCATTCGGCTCACCGGCCTCCGCTGTGGGGCTCGACAATACCGTGCGTACCGATTCAGTTCCTACATACCAGGATGGTGCGGAAGGTTGGGAATTCACGACCGCTCTACCCAGAAACGCCGATAGGATCGCCAGACCAAGAAAGGCGCTACCCCAGCGCAGGGCAAGCGCTAGGCGATGGGCGCCCCTCGCCTGGCCAAAGGCCTGGCGAGCTCGTCCGAGAGCGCCGGCGCGTAGCGGTTTTTCCACACAGCGATAGGATAGCTCGGCGAGAACGAGAGTCAGTGCAAAGCGCAATACGAAAAGCGGCACGCCTCCCAGGGGCAGATCAAGCTGCGGCCGAGTGAGCATGAATACCGGCCAGTGCCACAAGTAGATGCCATACGATCGCAAGCCGATCCAACGCAATGGCCCCCAAGCCAGCAACCCCGGTACGAGATGGGTTCCGGGGCGCAAGATGGCGGCTATCACCAGGATGGTGGCCACGGCCACTATGCCCAAGCCGCCGCGGTACAGGAGCGGCTGGTAGGCATCGATCTCGACGCAAGCCCAGGCCAGCAGGCCGAGGCTGGCCAAGCCCACGAAATCGTAGAGCCAAGGAATCGCCCCCCGAGCAGGGCGACGGGCCAAAGGCACGAAGGCGAACATGGCCCCCAAGAGAAATCCCGCCGACCGAGTGTCGGTGCCATAGTACACCCGAGAAGGATCTACATCGGGCTGGTAAAGGAGCGACATCAAGGCGGCGGACACAGCGGCGCCCAAAAACGCCACGATAGGTACCCAACGCCCCTTCCATCGATGAATGAGCAAGGAGAAAATGAGGGGCCAGAAAACATAGAGCTGTCCCTCGATCGCCAGGGACCACAGGTGGCGCAGTAGCGATGGACGGCCGACGGATTCAAAGTAGGATGTCCGGCTAAAGATAAGATACCAGTTTGTCATATAGCCGAGCCCGGCCACAGCATCGCGGCGCAAGCCGCCCACCTCACCGGGGAGAGAAAGGACCACGTAGGCGATGCTGACTGCCGTCATGAGCAGCATCGCT
>CAYQDH010000529.1:0-3968 GCA_964416075.1 uncultured Anaerolineales bacterium
TTAGGCAAAGGTTAGGCGGGGAGAGGATTAGCGTTCGGACATGCTAGCGTTTAGCGTTTACAGGGTCTGGGCTACCATGTATTACAGTTTACTAGGGGAAAAACGCCCCAGTAGCTCAGAGGATAGAGCAGAGGTTTCCTAAACCTTTGGTCGCAGGTTCGACTCCTGCCTGGGGCGCTGCATTTGACCCTTCCAGTTCGGAATGGCCACGCTGCAGCTACTCCTCCCAGAACGGCCTCTCCAGGTCGGACCACCTGCGTCGTTCGATGGCCGCTAGCGACTCATGGCTCCAGCCCATCACGTTGTGGAGAAATGCCCCGACCGACGGAGGTTGGGTCATTTGCCGTAGCGTTCCTCATACACCCGACGCTGGGCATCCTCGGTCACCGCATCTAGATCCTCTTCCTCGTAGATCCCTTGTTGCTCAGCCGCCCGCCCCATGCTAGTCACTAGGCCACGCAAAATGTCTTCTGCCTGTACCTCAGGGGTGACCGTAGCCTTGGATATTAGGATGCCACCCATCAACGGACGCAGGACGACGTAATCCCCCGGTTCGATCTGCAAGTCTTCCCGAAGCGCCACAGGGATAGTCATCTGCCCCTTGCGGGTTACTTTGACCAAAGCAATCTGGGTCATGGAAAACTCCTTCCAGTCCTCTAGTCGGAATGTAGGAATGTAGGAATATAGGACTGCCTCTACTATACTGGTTATTGCCCGCGCTGTCAATTCTACAAGATACCCTCCAAGGGTCTCTTCAGTGCTACTCAGGCCAGCCCATAGATCTCCCCAAACTTGGCCCTGAGATAATCGATATACGGCTGCACCCGGATCGGCCCACCCACCGCGCGAGCAAGGGTTTCCGTCGGTAGGAACTTGCGCCCATGGCGATGGATATTCTGTCGCAGCCACTCACGAAGGGCGCCAAACTCCCCCTGCTCGAATTGCTCGTCGAGGTCCGGGAGCGCCCTTCGCACTTGCTCCCAGATCTGCGCGGAGATGATGTTACCCAGGCAATAGGTAGGAAAGTAGCCAAACAGGCTAGCGGACCAATGCACGTCCTGCAGCACCCCCTGTGCATCATCGGGCACCGTGACGCCCAAGTACTCACTCATGCGCGCGTTCCAGGCCTCGGGCACCCCTCCCAGAGAAAGCTCCCCGGAGATGATCTGCTGCTCCAGCTCAAAACGCAAGATGATGTGCAGGGCATACGTAGCCTCGTCGGCTTCTACGCGGATGAAGGACGGTTGCACCTTGTTAATGGCGCGATAAAAGGTCTCCATGTCCACCCCACCGAAGGCGTCGGGGAAGGTAGCTTGCAGGCGAGGGTAAAAGTAACGCCACAGCGGCCGGCCACGTCCCACCAGGTTCTCCCACATCCGGCTTTGCGATTCGTGTAGCGCCATCGATGCCCCCTCGCGAAGCGGCGTGCGCTCCAGCGTCGGGCTAATGCCGTTGTCGTACAGGCCATGCCCACATTCGTGCATGGCGCCAAAGACCCCCGCGTTGATGAAATCCTCGTGGTAGCGCGTAGTGAGGCGGATGTCGCTAGCGCTGAGGCTTGAGGCGAAGGGGTGCACCGTGGGATCCAGCCGCCAGGCGCTGGGGCTATAGCCGAAACGACTAAGGACCTCCAGACAGAAAAGGCGTTGCTTGTCGGCGCTATAGTGCTGATGCAGGCACGTATCATCCACGACGGTGGAGCTGCTACCACAACCGGCGATCAAAGGCACCAGGGCCTGTTTGAGCTCATCGAAAAGGGCTCGTACATCCATGGTCTTGGCCCCCGGCTCGAAATCGTCGAGCAGCAAGTCATAGACTTGTTCTGTAGGCTCGAAGCAATCGATATAGCGACGCTTCAGGTCGACATTCGTTCGCAGGTGAGGCAGAAAGAGCGGGTAATCCGCTTTCTTGCGCGCTTCCACCCAGGCCTCCTGGGCTAGCGAGGCGGCGCGGGCCATCTCGGCAGCCAGATCAGAGGGTACCCGTCGTCGCTTGTCATAGTCGCGCCGGGTGACACGGATCAGGCTAGCCTCATCCGAGTCAAAGGGCAGGCTCTCCTCATAGGGCCGCAAGGCGTCGAGCAGGCGGCCGATCTCGGGATCGACAAACTTTTCGTGGGCCAGCCGCTCCAGGGTGCCCAGGGCCTCGGCTCGCGCGACCGCGCCCCTAGGCGGCATCATCACGTGCTGGTCCCAGTCGAGCAAGGCGAGGGCCCCGCGCAGGTCCTGGATCTCGGCCAGCCGACTCTTCAATTCGATAAATCGATGCTCTCTATTGTTATCCACTAGACTCCTCTATCTCACTGATTTCTAGTACCTGTACCACGAGGGCAGGGCATTGCCTCACCACGCAGGATCGCCTGGGGAAAAGACCCTGTCCGTTGGCCCATTCATAGTCTCTGATTCGTCTTAGTAACATCTATCCGCCAGATGCTGTACGGCAATATACAGACTCCGGCCCCTTCTTTCAAGTCCGCCAACCGAGAACAATCACCACGGAACACAGGCCAAAGTGCACGGCATGAAAACCGGGAAACGCGAAGGGACATGTTCTTTATTCCCAGATGGTGCCCGCGTCATGGGCTACTACCTGTCACGTTTCCAAGAAGAGCGCGATTCGAAATCGCGGCTACAATAACGTCATCCGGGCGCGGGTGGACCGCAGCCCATCCAAAACTCGGAATGTGATCGCTTGTAAGATTCACTTCCTGTCCTTCGTGCGCGAACAAGAGTAATTTTATCTATTTTCTTTTTTGAACACTGTATCGGTCGACGTATAATGGGACTATGCATGAACTATCCGTCACCGAAAATGTCCTCGATATCGTCCGCCGCCATGCTGAGCGCGCCGGCGCCCAAAAGGTGCTGCGCATCCACCTTGTCATCGGTGAATTGGCCAGCATCGTAGATGACAGCGTGCAGTTCTATTTCGAGTATCTCAGCCAGAACACGCTCGCCGCGGGCGCCGAGCTGGTCTTCCGGCGGTTGCCCGCCACGCTCGAGTGTGCGGCATGCGGCCATCACTGGTCGCCCGGTGATGCGGACTGGACCTGCCCTTCTTGTGGCGAGGCGCGAGCCCGTGTGGTAGCCGGCCGAGAATTCTATGTGGACAGCATCGAGGTGGAGTAACGACCATGCCAACGCAACGTATCCCCGTGGTCGAGCGCATCCTGGGGGCCAATGATGACTTGGCCGCCATCAACCGCGGCTTGTTGGACTCGCATGGCGTCCGGGCCATCAATATCATGGCTTCGCCCGGCGCCGGCAAAACCACCCTGATACTGAGCACCGCCCAGGCACTGCAGGGTCGCCGCTCTCTGGCCGTGATCGAGGGGGATATCGCTTCCAGCGTGGATGCGGACAAGGTCCGCGCCGCCGGAGTGCCTGCCGTGCAGATCAACACGGGTGGTAATTGCCACCTCGATGCAGTGCAGGTCCGTGGCGCGCTCGAGCAATTGCCCCTGGCCAAGACCGATCTACTCTTGATCGAGAACGTAGGCAACCTGATTTGCCCGGTGGCCTTTGACTTGGGCGAGCACACCCGCCTGGCGATCGCTAGCGTGCCCGAAGGGGACGACAAGCCCCACAAATACCCGGGCATCTATTCCGCAGTGGACGTCCTGGTGCTGACCAAGATCGACCTATTGCCCTACGTGCCCTTTGATCGGGCCGAATTTCTCCGCCTCGTGCGTAGCCTCAATCCCGCCATCCGCATTTTCGAGCTTTCCTGCGTCAGTGGGCAAGGGATGGACGAATGGATCGCCTGGCTTCTGGAACAGACGCCGCGACCGAAATGAGCAAAGCCCTAGAGGAACGTAATCACTCGAGCGGAGCTCGGCAGGCACGGCACATTGCCGTACACGGCGTGGTGCAGGGGGTAGGATTCAGGCCTTTCGTCTACCGGCTGGCCCACGAACAGGGCTTGGCGGGTTGGGTGCGCAATACCTCTTGGGGTGTGGAGATCGAGGT
>CAYQDH010000530.1:0-3959 GCA_964416075.1 uncultured Anaerolineales bacterium
GATACCCCAGCTGATAGCAGTAGGTCGGTGGGCCATCCGTGAGGCGCGACACCCGGACGGCCACCCAATCGACATCGCTCTGCTGCAGCAGGCGAATTTGCTGCGCCCGGTCCTCATACACAGAGTGCAGCAAAAGCTTGATCGTCGAATCCAGCACGCTAGCAAAGGCGCCGCGTCGATCCTGGGGCATGGGGATGCCGGCCGCCGAGACGCAGACCAACCGACGGACGCCGTGCCTCTGCATGGCCTCGAGGATATATCGGGTCCCCGTCGTAACGACATCCCAGGGCAGAGCTTTTCCCGGCGCGAGCAAACTCAGGATGGCATCTTGCCCCGCAACAACCTTGTCTACATCGTCGGCAACCGTCGCATCCCCCGGCACAATCACGACCCCCCTGGCGCTCAACGCGCTTAGGGCCGGATCGCCCAGGGCGGTGACTTGATGCCCGGCGACCAGCGCCTGCTTGACCAGCGCCAGCCATGTCTGGCTGGCTTCGCCCAGGATGCCCAGCTTCATTGCGTCATCCTCCCGATTTTCCGCCAAAGGTGTCTATCATGAGGTCTATGTGCTCGGCGTTCGGGCACTGATGCTCATTGCTGTACTGGCCCCATGGCCGTCGTTCAGAGCCTACACACCGTGTTGTTCTCGATGACATCCCAATCCAGCTCCACCCCCAGGCCCGGCGCATCGAAGGCATGCACATAGCTCTCGGCGTCGATCTTGATCGGCGTCTTGAGCCCGAAACCGATCCCCTCGGTGATAGAGCCGGCGAACTCGAAATACTCGCAGTTCTTCTTGGCGCAGATGACGTGCAGATTGGCCACGTCCATCAACGACATCATGGCCGTATGCACCTCGCAATTATAGCCAAAGGCCTCGCAGAGGTGAAAGGTCTTTAGCAAGCCAGTGATGCCGCCCTTCCAGGAGACATCGCTGCGCACAATGTCCACCGCTTTGCGCACCAGGTACTGCGGCGTGCTGTAGACGCCCCATATGCCCCCGTGCGCCCATTCGGTGCCCACCACGGGGATATCCAAGGCCCGTGCGAGCTCCACATAACCCTCGATGTCGGGATCCATGAGGGGTTCCTCGAACCAGTAATAGTCCAGCTTTTCCAGCTCGCGGCCCATGCGGAACGCTTCCTGGTGGTTGTAGGTGGCCACAGGGTCGGACATGATGCGAAACCCATCTCCCAGCGCCTGGCGCACGGCCTTGCAGGAAGCCAGGTCGCGGTCATAGCCCCCCTTGGGGTGTAGCTTGTACCCCGTAAAGCCACCCGCCTTGGCCGCCAGAGCCCACTTGACCTGCTCCTCCGGCTCGGCGATGCCTCCCGTGGTGAAATAGGCCTTTACCTTGTCACGATAGCCGCCGAGCAACTTGTACAGCGGCTTGCCCACGGCCTGGCCCATGATATCCCACAGCGCCACATCTACCGCGCCATAGGCGTTATGGGGCAGCGCGCCGCCCCAGCGGTCGCGGTCCACCATCTTGTGCCAGATCCTCTCATAGCCAAAGGGGTCCTCGCCCACCACTTGGGGGCGCACCACCTCGGCCAGGGCCTCGGCCACCGAACGCCCTTTTTGGGCAAAGCCGTGTCCCTCGATCCCCTCGTCCGTCTTGAGGGTGACCACCACCAGGTGTGGCAACACCGTCAGTTCCATCACCGAAACAAGCATAGTCGCCTCCCCCGTCAGTAGCCGCGATTCCAAATCGCGCTCTCTCGGCTATACCCCACATAACCCCACGGTATGGCAACCACCCCACATGACCGGTAGTTATCACACAACCCATGGCCGCGATTTCCGAATCGCGCTCCCCTAGTGCGCCTTGGCGTAAGCCAGGAATGCGTCCAGGGCCTCCGAATCGATCTTGAAACTGTGCTCAGGGCCCGGGTACTTTTTCTCGCGAATCTCGGCCACGAACTGCTGCATCGCCTGTTTGAGCACAGCCCCCACCTCGGCATAACGCTTGGCATGGCGCGGGGTAAAAGCCTCGAACATGCCCACGGCGTCGTGAAAGATCTGGCAGTGTCCCTTGCACTCGGCGCCGGAGCCGATGCTGATGGTGGGCACGTCCAACTTTTCCGTGATCACTGCGGCCACGCGCGCAGGGACCAACTCCAGCAGGATGGAGTAGACGCCCGCGTCCTGCAAGGCCAGGGCATCCTCCAGCAGGGCGATGGCCGCGTCCGCGCTGCGCCCCTGCACCTTGTATCCCCCGATCAGCGAGGCGCTCTGCGGCGTCAGCCCCAGGTGGCCCATCACCGGGATGCCCGCGCGAACGATGCCCCGCACGGCATCCACCATGTTGCGCCCGCCCTCCAGCTTGACACAATCGACGCCGGCCTCGGCCATGAAACGCCCCGCGTTGTGGATCGCCTCGGGGACGGAAGCCTGGTAGGTCATGTAGGGCATATCGCCGATGACAAAGCTGTGAGGGCAGCCCTTGGCCACGGCGCGCGCAAAGATAACCATCATGTCCATCGTGGCGGGCAGGGTGTTGGGATTGCCCAAGACTGTCATAGCCACCGAATCGCCCACCAGGACGAGGTCCACCCCCGCATTGTCGATGATGCAGGCGCTGGGATAGTCGTAGCAGGTGATCATGGTCAGGGGGATGCCCTGCTCTACCTTGGCCAGCAAACCGGGAATAGTGATTTTGTCAGGCATGAGTCGTTACCTCCTTCTGTTTGGCCGGATTATGCAACCGCAGGCGATGGTTGTCAATGTGCTAGGGCACAACCCTGATCTCTACCAGCCACTTGGTCCAGGAGTTGCCATCCCGGTCGGGGACCACCACGCGGAGGGGAAAGCCGTGCAGGCGAGGCAGGGGTTCCCCCTCCCACTCATAGGCCAGGAAGTTGGTTTCCTTCTCTACCTCCCAGAGCGGCAAACGGGAGGAGTAGCCATCGGCGCTGACAAACTCCACCCAAGCGGCTCCGGTTTGCACCCCCGCCAAGGCCAGCACCTCGCGAATGGGGGCGCCCGCCCAGGTGGCCTGGTCCTCAAAGAACCCTGGGCACACCATCAGCGGCGCGGCCTCTATGCGGGGCAAGCAGCGAATCTCGTCGTAGGTCAACACCAATGGCCTATCCACCAGGCCCGTCACACGCAGGCGGTAGGTGGCCAGATCGATCTCTTGATACGTGCCCGTCATGTGCAGGCCGGTATCGGGGTCCAGCTCGGCATATCTGGGTATCTTGGCCGGAGGCGTGGGCGCCACCACGGTGGGAAGGATGCACGGGTCACGAGGGCCCATGGGCGGGGCGCCCGTGGACGTGGACGCGGCGATGGTCTCAGGGTTGGCTGAAGTAGATGTAGCGACATCGGCGTTGGCTGGAGTCGTGGCGTGGGCCGTTTCTGCGGCAGCGCCGCGGGTGGCTGCCGCCGTCACCGGCTGCGGCGCGGTGGCTACGCTTTCTACCGCTGGAGAACAGGAAACCACCAGCACGCCAAGCAGCCCCATCACCAGCCAAAGAGGGCATGATTTCGGTGGATTCACGTAACAGTTCCTCATTTGACCGAATTATGCAACCACACGGGGGGCTTGTCAATATCAGGGCGTGGTGATTGGGGCGCAGGGTACTCACTCCGATGATCTACATACCTGGCATCATTAGCCCTCCTTCCACGGCCTAGTTCACCGGACAAAGATACATGTCTCGGGCGATGGAAGAAGCGTTATTATGTTGTATATTATGCTTAAGGCTGTAAGTTGCGTCGCATTGGCGACGAAAGGAAATATGACGATGCGTACCTTGAAGAGATCCCTTCAGATTCTGGTTGTGGCTGCGCTCTTGGCCCTGCCCGTGGCGGCGATCAGCGCGCAAACTGGGACAACGGTTGACGGATATGTCTGGGATGGGGCCAGCGACTGGCCCGGCGTCACTCAGATTATCGTGGCCCCTGAGGAACTGCCCCAGACCGGGAACTCGGGCGGCATCTATGTGCCACCCAAC
>CAYQDH010000531.1:0-3949 GCA_964416075.1 uncultured Anaerolineales bacterium
GTGGCGGGCCAGCCCGCGATTTGCAGGCTCCACGGGAATAACAAGGGACGCACTCCAGAAATTGAGGAATGGTAGAGGGATAAGCCGATAGCGTGCTATTCCCTCTGTTAACGCACAACCACTCGTCTACCAGCAGCGGACGAGATCAGGCCACCGCGTGTACCCTCTCCTCGTTTTCAAGTAACCCAAACCCTTTTTGCACCTGCTACGTCAATAGTGCATCATTACCTATCAACCTATAGAGGGGTCTGCCCATGCCTCGACGCTTTCTTGCTGGAACCGCCCGATTCGCCATCATGTTGGCCGCGTTGGTGATCCTCGCTTCGGCACCTGCCACACCCATGCGGGCCTCGGCGCCACCAAGCCAGGGCGGTCCGCCCACGGAGACTGCCTCACTCGTTGCCTATGAGCTTCTTACGCCGCAGGAAGGCTGGTTGCAGCTGGGCGACCGCTTGTACGCCACACGCACAGGGGGTAAAAGCTGGCGAGAGATTACCCCGCCCGATCTGAGCCAGCAGGTTATCTGGGCCGTGCATTTCCTCGATCCGCAGCGGGGCTGGCTGTTGCTGGCCGAGGCGGACGAGGCAGGAGAGCCGATCTACACTCTGGCACACACCGAAGATGGCGGGGCCACGTGGCGCAGGACTAGGTTGCCGCTCTTTTCGCCGGGTGAGCTCGATGCCTACGCGTCTGCAGTTCACCTCTACTTTGTGGATTCATCCGCGGGCTGGCTGGTGTTCCGGCGCGCCACGGGGGCCAACTTTGACATGGGCGCGCTGTTTCGAACCACGGATGGCGGTGAGAGTTGGATCCGTCTGCGGATCCCCATCGGGGATGCGGTTTATTTTGCCACGCGCGACCTGGGCTGGGTAGCGGGAGGTGCAGCGGGGGACGAGCTTTATCGCACGCGCGATAGTGGCGCCACATGGGAGCGCGCGGATGTGCGCGGAGCGCCGGCCTCCGGGCGGCGGGCGTATCGCTTGCCCCGCTTCGAGGGTGAGCGACAAGGCCGGTTGCCTGTGGTGCTGAGCGATGGGGAGAGCAGCCGGGTACTGTTCTACGACACGGGCGATGGCGGCGATACCTGGCAATTGGCCCATGAGGTGCCGCTGGATGAGGAGCTCCCTGCTGGAGCGCCGCTACCCCTCTCCTTGATCGACACGACACGGTGGTCCATGGTGCTCCCCGCGGATGGGCGCATGCTCGGCCCCGAGCAGGGGGGCGGCCTTTCCTCGACACCGAGCTACGATCGCCTCTCCGCTGGCATCGTGGCCCTGGACATGGTCACGACGCAGATCGGTTGGGCACGCTACGCCGAGGGGAGCTGCTCTTCCAGTGCAGAGGGGCTGCGCTGTACCCAGGAGGCGCGGTTGTTACGTACAGAGGATGGCGGACGCACCTGGGTCGCCCTCTCGTTGCCGGCGGGCGTGCCGGAACCGGCAACGGCGTCGGCACTCCCCTACGGCGAAACGGGCGGGGCAGGCACAGACCTGACGCAAACGATCGTTGGCCAGGCTTTCGATAGCTGTACGCTGCCCAGTGTGAGCCAGATGCGCAATTGGATGATCAACAGCCCCTATCGTGTATGGAACCTGTACATCGGGGGCTCTAGTCGCGCGAACTGCGGCACGCTCACCGCCGCGCATATCGCCCAGTTGGCCCAGCAGGGCTGGCGACTGATCCCCACATGGGTGGGGCCCCAGGCCGCCTGCACCACCTTTTCCACGCGCATGAGCGACAACCCAGCAACCGCCTATGCCCAGGGTGTGAGTGAAGCCGACGCCGCCATCGCTGTGGCCTCCAGCCTGGGGCTGACCCGCCCGGATGGCACGGGCACGATGATCTACTATGACCTGGAGGCCTACGATGTGACCAACCAGGTTTGCCGCGACGCGGCCAAGTCTTTCATCGCCGGTTGGTCGGCCCAATTGCGCGCCCGCAACCACAAGGCGGGAGTGTACGGCTCGGCCTGCTCTTCGGCGCTGGCCGATTTTGCCACGAATCCGGTGGCGCCGGATGGGGTGTGGATCGCAGCCTGGATCAAGCCCTACGAGTATCGTCCCGAGGCCACGGTTTGGAATGTGGCTTGCCTGGCTAACAGCCTGTGGCCCAGCCAGCAGCGATTGCGACAGTACAGCGGCGGGCACGACGAGACCTGGGGCGGCCTGACGTTGAACATCGACAGCAATGTCCTGGACGGGATCGTGGCAGCCCTGAACCCACCGTATGTCCCTACCGATCCTGATCCTGCGGACGGGGCCATCGCACCGAGGAGCCTGACGCTGCACTGGTCGGGTGGGGACCCTGACGTAGGCGATACGATCAGCTATCGCGTGTACCTCGATGGCAATGCCAACCCCATCACACCGCTCTACGAGGGACCATCCACAACCTGCACGGTGGCCAACCTTTCGCCTAACACAGAGTATTACTGGCGCGTCATCGCCACGGACCATCGGGGCATGACGAGCAGTGGACCGGTATGGCATTTCCACACTGCTGCTGTAGCGAATGACGACCTGGGGAGCGCGCTAGCTATTGCCGCGTTGCCCTACGTCAATGTGCAAAATACGACGGGGGCCACTGTAGCCACGGACGATCCCCTCCTGGGCTGTGTAACGGCGCGCAAATACGACACGGTGTGGTATCGGTACACCCCGCCGAACGATGTGACTCTGGAGATCAGCACTGCGGGGAGCAACTATGATACGGTGCTGGCCGTATGGACTGGCACACAAGGTGCTTTGCAGCCTGTAACCTGCAATGACGATGCCGAGCCGGGGCAACCCGGCGCGAAGGTGCGCTTTGAGGCGGTGGCAGGCATCCCCTACATAATCGAAGTGGCGGGCTACCGTGGGGGGGGCGGCACGTTGCACCTATCCGTCGCCGAGGCGGCCCCGGCCACTACGATGAGCGCCGATCCTCTTGGTCGTAGCATCGCGGCAGGAGAGGTGTTCACGATGGGTGTACAGGTGGCTGATGTAGCTAACCTTGGGTCCTATCAACTCACCCTGGCTTACGAGCCGGCCCTGCTGCGGGTGGAGGCGGTGACGTTGGGCAATTTCCTAGGGAGCACGGGACGTGCAGTGACTCCGCAGACACCTTTGATCGACAATACCGCGGGGAAGACGACCTGGGGGGCCTATACCACGGGAGCCACACCGGCGGGCCCCGATGGCGCGGGCACGTTGGCATGGATCAGGCTGCGTGGCTTGGCCCAGGGCACGGGGCACATGGATCTGAAGGAGGCCCAGGCTGCGGATGTGACGGGCAAAGGCATCCCCTTGCGCCTCAATGACGGTGCGATCTTGATTGTTCCTTGCGAGGGTGATTTTGACGGCGATGGCGAGGTGGATGCCGAGGATGTGCAGCGCGTTGCCTATCGTTGGAACGCGGTGTGCGGCCAGTCCACCTACGATCCGTTCTACGATTTGGACAGCAACTGCCAGATAGACATCGCCGACGTGCAGCGCGTGGCCGGGCGGTGGGGTGTGCGCTGCGCGGGCCCAACAGGGTCCAGCGCGACAGACCCTGGCGCCGCCGGAGCCACCGTGTTCACGATCCAGCCGGCCGGCCAGGTGGTGGGTGTGGGCCAGATGTTTACCCTACAGGTCATAGCGTCCGGTGCGATGGACCTGGGCGCCATGGAATTCACGCTAGGATACGATGCGGAGCGGCTAGAGTTGATGGAGGTAAATCCGGGGAATCTGCCAGCAAACACGGGACGGTCCGTGGCGGCTGTGGGACCCATCAGTGACGCCAAGGCGGGCACAGTAACCTATGGGCTATACACTCTGGGCAACGCCCCGCCAGGGCCGGACGGCAATGGTTCTTTGGCCCAGCTGACCTTCCGTGCGCGGCGCGTGGGCCACAGCGCATTGGTCCTGCAACGCGCACAGGTTACCGATGTAAGAGGTAGATCCGTGGCAGTGCTGATGCAGAGTGGTGG
>CAYQDH010000532.1:0-895 GCA_964416075.1 uncultured Anaerolineales bacterium
AGCCGCAGACGGCGCCCAGCAGGATGGGGATCATGGAGATAAAGCTCTTGCGTGGCAAAAAGACCGAGAAGAGGATCGTCACCAGCAGCGTAAAGAACGCCACCAGCCAGTGGGCCGAGGCCATATCCAGGGCCGTCTTGGCGAGGGAGATGCCGATGACGATGGCGAAAAATAGGACAGAGACGCCGGCCAGCGCCACCCAACGCGATGGGATATCCAGGTCGTATGCTAATGTTGTCCCCACGCCGGCGCTGGTACGTACAAAGACGCGTTCTTCCACGCGATAGCGATGCACGTTTACCTGGGGCAATGTTCCATTCTCAACCACGATCACTTGCCCACGCTTGGGGCCGCTGGTGATGATCAACTCGAGTTTCTGGTAGAGCTGCTGCTGTCCCATGACCTCGATCTCGCGCTCTTCTACGATGTGGCCAACCTTGGCCTCCAAGATCTCGTCCTGCGCGGGCTCAACCCCCGGGTCTTGAGCGCTTGCTCTATTGGGCCAGGCCGCCGCAGCGAGGAAAAACAGTAGAACCAGGGCCAGTCCACCATAGCAAACGATGCCGGTCCTCTGGTAAGTCACCTTCACCGATCCTCCACCCAGTCGCCCAGGCTGGCCCATAGAGTGCGGATCTCCGTAGCCACTGCGTTGTTACCCAATTCGGTCACCGCGCAGCTCTGTTGCATGGCTTTGACCACGATCTCATCGTAAGGGATTCTGGCGATGATGGGGGCATCGTGTTGCGCACAATACTCGGCTATCTCGCGCGCCTTGGCCGCGTTGATGTCCGCCTTGTTGATGCAAACCGCGACGGGGACGCGGAAATGCTCGCAGATCTCCATGGCGCGCTTGAGATCGTGCACCCCCGAGACGGTCGGCTCACTCACCAACAAG
>CAYQDH010000532.1:905-3949 GCA_964416075.1 uncultured Anaerolineales bacterium
TGCCAGTGACTGCCGCGATGACCGGGCAGCCGATGCCGGGCGCGCCGTCGACAATGATCCAGTCCGTTTCTTTCTCCTGAGCCAGCAAGAGCGCCTGCTGCCTGAGGGTGCTGACCATCTTGCCCGAGTTCTCCGCACCTGCGGCCAGCCGGGCATGAAAAAAGTCGCCAAAGCGTGTCTCGGAGCGGTACCAATGTCCACCCAGATGTTCCTGCATCCGGATGGCCCCGGCCGGACACACATAATAGCAGCTGGCGCACCCTTCGCAGGCTACAGGGTCGATCCAATAGTCGCCGCTGCCGTGGAGCACCGCATCGAATCGGCAGGCTTGCTCGCAATCGCCGCACCGTATGCAGCGCTCCGTGCTGATCTCCGCCACGTTGCCCGCGAAGAAGACGGTCTCTTGGGTTACCCGTGGCTGCAACAAAATCTCGAGGTTCGGCGCATCCACGTCGGCATCCACCAGGATAAGGGAGCCCGTTACAGAGGCCAGGTGTGCCAGGCTGGCCGCGATCGTGGTCTTGCCCGTCCCACCTTTGCCGCTCAACACGACCAACTGTTTCATCGCTCATCCCCCAGCACAAGGCGCTTGATGCTCTGCAGCAATGCGACGAACGTTTGGCGATACTCGGGCAAAGCCTGCGCTAAGGGAATCCCTGCAGAGTAAGCCACAGCGATGCGCCGATCCAGGGGTATGCGTGCCAAGATCGGTATGCGCTCGCTACGGCAATAGTCGTCGATCATCGTCTCCCCGGGCCTATCTTTGTTGAGCACCAGGCCCACGGGCAAAGAGAGCATCCCGCGCGCCACATCGATGGCCAAAGCGAGGTCGTGTAGGCCAAAGGAAGTGGGTTCTGTTACCAGGAGGGCCAGGTCGGCTCCTTTGAGTGCCTCGACCACCGGGCAAGCGGTGCCTGGCGGCGCATCCACGATGACAAAACGGCGCTTATCCCAGCCAGCCTCGCGAGCGTGGCGCTTGACCGCGCGGATCACCGGCGGAGCCATGGCCTCGCCGATCTCCAGGGTGCCCTGGGCGAAGGCCAGCCCGCTCTCAGCCCAGCCCGCATCGAGAGCGCCGACGGGTACTGGTTCTTCGCGGATAGCCTTCTCCAGGCATTGTCGCGCACAACTGCCGCAACTGTGGCAAATCTCGGGAAAGACCAGAGTTTTCTGGGGTAAAACGGCGATGGCATGATATTGGCAGACCTCAGCACAGCGCCCGCAGTGCGTGCAACGTACCGCATCCACTTGTGGCACCAAGCGCTCTACAGCCAGATGCTCCTCAAAGCGAGGATACAGGAAAAGGGCGGCGTTGGGCGCTTCGACGTCTAGATCGAGAAAGGCACACGTGCCCCGCTCGGTAGCTGCAAGGGCCAGGCTGGTAGCCACGAGCGTTTTCCCTGTGCCGCCTTTACCACTTGCCACGACGATATTCATCAGTAGGAGATGTCCTCCAACATGCTTGTCTACCAAGCAATCTTGCGATCATGCTTGTTCCCAGGTTCAAAGGCCTCTGGGACCGTCTGCGCGAGCGCCGCGCTGCCGTGCAGACCCCTACCCGAGTAGCGGTCTGCACGGCCCGCAGTCGCCACAACCATACACCCGTTACCGGGTGCGCCAGGCCGCCTCTAGCTGGCTATGGTTTCCAGATCTCCCAGACCTTGCCTACTAGGGCAGGTCCCGGAGTGAGTGTGGGTTGGCCAGGCTGCCAGCCCGAAGGCGTGACCTCGCCTGTCCTGCGCACGTGCTGGAACGCCTTGAGCTGGCGAACCAGCTCGTCGGGATTACGGCCCACCTCTGCCGTTAGCACTTCCATCGCCCGGATGACGAAATCGGGATCGATGATAAAGCGCCCGCGGATATTCACCCCAGCGGCCTCGTCGTACACACCATAGACTGTGCCAATCATCCCCCCGGCATCGGAGAGC
Source organism: uncultured Anaerolineales bacterium (assembly GCA_964416075.1). Taxonomy (GTDB): domain Bacteria; phylum Chloroflexota; class Anaerolineae; order UBA1429; family UBA1429; genus CAYQDH01. The sequence goes on from CAYQDH010000532.1 coordinate 2,834, forward strand.
ATGGGGAAGGGGACGCCGCCGTCTACCATCTTGGACAGTTCCTGTTCCTGCCACATCTTGTGCACAAAACGGCTGTCCGTGCTCATGGCCAGGAATTCCACCCCCAGCGCTTGGAACTCGGCGTACTTGGCAGCGACCGCTGCCAGTTCCGTCGGTCAAACAAAGGTGAAATCACCCGGATAAAAGCAGAGCACAATCCACTGTCCCCTGTAATCGGAGAGATGCACCGGCTTGAAACCTACACCGGCGACGAACGCGTTGGCCTCGAAATCGGGGGCCTCTTTACCTACTCTCGCTAACACTCGACTAACCTCCTGTACTGGTGCAGCCCCAGTGGATGGGGCGGCGCTTGCGGCCGCGGGCATAATCACCCCGCGTGCCGGTTTGACACAACCTTCTTTCTCTGGCATACGACCTCCTCAATTGATATGGATCCACCGCCGGTACGTCAGACGGGCGGCCTGACTCCTATGTGCTTTCTGTCTCAGAATTTGGGCGTGGTTGCCTTCTCTGGCGCGCGCGACACAATCTCATCGACGGCTCCCGCAAAGCCATCCAAGGCATAGTCCTCGATACAGCCCTCGTCGGTCAGCGTGGTGATCGCGGGGTCCAGGGGGATCCGAGCTAGGACCGGCACCTTCAGAAGAGTGGCCATGCCCTGAACGTGACTCGCGCCAAAGATCTCGTATTGCTGGCCGCAATGTGGGCAGGTGGTATAACTCATGTTCTCAATGATGCCCAGGAGCGGCACCTCGAGCTGCGACACCATGTTGGCTGCCTTGCGCACCACCATGCTGGCCAGGTCCTGGGGCGAGGTGACCAGGATGATGCCGTTCAGCGGCAAGCTCTGCATCACCGTCAGCGGCACGTCGGAGGTCCCCGGGGGCATGTCCACCAACAGATAGTCGAGCGTGCCCCAGAAAACGTCGCCCCAGAATTGCTTCACCGCTCCCGCGACCAATGGACCACGCCAGATCACCGCGTCATCCTCGTTCGGCAACAGGAGGTTGATGGACATCACCGCAAGGCCCTTCTTGCTCCTCACCGGAGAGATACCGACCGGCCCATTGCGCGGGTGCTCTGAGAGGCCGAGCATTTTGGGGATGCTCGGGCCGG
>CAYQDH010000533.1:0-3946 GCA_964416075.1 uncultured Anaerolineales bacterium
GCCGTTTGGCCTGGTCATTCGGCAGCCCGAACTGGGCAGCCCTGGGTCTGAGCGTGGATGACTTGACCCCGCCGCTGCTGCAAGTAGAATGACCTGGAGTGGTTTGCCGGGGACTCGTTGGGTCTAGCCGGGGCCACATCCTGATGGGGAGAGGATCATGCAGTATACGTCCTTGGGCAAAACAGGTTATCGCGTCTCACGCCTCGGGTTCGGCTCGATGCGCCTGCCGATGGTGCAGATCGGTGATAAGGAATACGTCGATATCGAAAAGGCGATTGCAGTACTGCATCGCGCCTTTGAGCTTGGCGTTAATTATGTCGACTCGGGCTTGACGTACTGTAGCGAAGAGTCCGAGGTTGCGGTGGGCCTGGCCTTGGAGCAATGGCCCAGGCGCGATGAGATCATCGTGACCACCAAGGCCACCAAGTTCCGCATGCAAAAGCCGGGGGATCTGCGCCGGATGCTGGATCACCAGCTCTGGAAGTTGCGCCGTAGCAAGGTGCACTTTTATCTGTTTCATGGCATCGGATGGGACAACTGGCGCGAGATCGATACGACCACGGGATGGGTCCATGATATGGTCCAAGCCAAGAGCGAGGGCTTGTTCGAGCACTGTGGCTTTTCGTTTCACGACAAGCCAGAGGCCATGCGTCGATTGGTGGATGAGGGGATGTTCGACTTGGTTACCTGCCAGTACAACTATCTGGATCGCGCCAATGAGGAGGCGATCCAGTATGCCAGCGACCGAGGGCTGGGGGTGGTGGTGATGGGGCCGGTGGGGGGTGGACGTCTGTCCATGATCCCCTCTGGCGTGCGTGAGCAGGAGGCCCACAGCGACAAATCCGCCGCCGAGCTGGCCTTGCGTTTTGTGCTGTCCCACCCAGGCGTGGATGTGGCCCTTTCGGGCATGGGCAGCATCGAGATGGTCGAGCAAAACTGCGCCACCGCCGACAAAGGCCCCCTGAGCGCGCAAGAGATCGGCAGCATCGTGGCGCTCATGGATCGCGACAAGGCGTTGGCCCAGCTCTATTGCACCGGATGCCAGTACTGCATGCCCTGCCCTAACGGCGTGAACATCCCCCGTTGCTTTGAGGTCTATAACTATGATCGTGTCTATGGGCTGACCGACTATGCGAGGCAGCAATACGTGCAGGTGGTTAGCGCCCATGCCGATGCTTCGCTCTGCATCGAGTGCGGGGTGTGCCTGACCAAGTGCCCGCAGCATATCGAGATCCCCAAGCAGCTCAAGCAAGTGAGGGAACGGTTCGGAGGACAGCCATGACACCCAAGGCCGAGCAACCATCGAATGCGGAAAAGGGGGCGGTTTGGGACACCTATCGCCAGGGCAACCCTACGCGAGTGCCAGTGCTACTGGCCACCAACCCGCGCATCATCCTGCTGGATCCGGCGCTCAACCCCGAGGGATACAGCTTTGAGCGGTACTTTCAGGATCCCCGCGTGATGCTGGCGGTGCAACTGAAGCATGCGCTGCACCGTGCCGAGGTGATCAACCGCTACACCGACGACCCCGTCGGTGATCCGGAGGTGTGGCGCGTGGGGGTAGATCGACAAAACATCTACGAGGCCGCCTTTCTGGGGGCGCCTATCGCCTACCGAGAGGGCCAAGTGCCCGATACGCAGCCCATCCTGGACGACGCCTGCAAAGAGAGCATCTTTGAGCGCGACATCGCCCATCCACTGGAGCTACCGTTTCTGAAACAGTCCTTGGAGTTTTGCCTGAGGATGAAGGAGCTGGCTCGGAGCATGGATTTCCATGGGCGCCCCGTTCAAGTCAGCGACTATGCGCCGACCGGCACGGATGGCCCCCTGACGGTCTCGATGAGCCTGCGCGGGCAAGGGATGATGGTCGATCTGCTGGCCGATCCCGATTACGCCACGCGGCTGATGGGCTTTGTCACCGAAGCAGCGATCCACCGCGTGCACGCCTTACGGCGTTACTGGGGAAACGAGAACCTGGGAGCAGGGCTGGCGGATGACTCGATCCAACTGATCAGCACAGGGTTGTATCGCGAGATGGTGATGCCGCACCACCGCCGGTTCTATGACACCTTTATCACGGATCGCCCGCGAGGGATTCACCTGTGCGGAGATGCGACTCGCCACTTCAAGGCGCTGCGCGACGAGCTCCATATCCAGTCCTTCGACACAGGGTTCCCTGTCGACTTTTCCCGGCTGCGCCAGGAATTGGGGCCGGGCGTGGAGATCTTGGGCGGGCCGCCGGTGTCGCTGCTCCTGCAGGGCACTCCCGAACAGGTGTACGAGGCCAGCAAGGCCATCCTGCTCTCCGGGATCAAGGAGGGCGGCCGGTTTGTGTTACGCGAGGGGAACAACCTCCCCCCTCGCGTGCCCCTGGAGAATCTGGAAGCCATGTATCGCGCGGCCCTGGACCACGGGTGGTACTGACGGGACCGTAGAGGCGCCCCTCCCAGGCCCGCGAACACAAGGCCCTGGGAGGGGTTCATCCTAGCGAGCGGCGAACTGGGGCAGGTAGTCGGCCTGTACCGCCAACAGGTCATCGGCCAGCTGCTCCGCCATCTGGAGCGAGCTCACTGACCCATCGAGCACGAGAGCCTGGACAACCTTGTCGCGGCTGCCCTCCAAGGCGGCATCGACGACCGTGTCCACCCAGGCCAAACGGGTGGCCAGGGTGCCCACCAGGCCAGGCGAGAGGGGACGCTGGCCGATGGGCCGCAGGCCCGCCCCGTCGGCGATGGCCGGCGACTCGATGATGGCCTCCGGCGGGAGGTTGGGTACCTGGCCCGTGTTGGGCAAGTTCACCGAGTAGACCCGGCCCGCTTCCTGGCGGATGCTCTCGATGATATCGAGCACTTGCTCGTGCTCACCACTAATACGCTGGAAATAGTCATCCGCTAGCGGCGCGTCGCTGAGGGCGTCGGAACGCATCTCCTCGTAGATACGATCGCCGTGAGCGATCGTTTGCTCCACGCTAAAGCTCTCCACCCCGAGCGTCTTGCCGTAGTAGCGACCCTCGCGGTAGAACTGGGGGAAGAACTCGCTGACGTGCCGGTCGAGCACGGCGGGGAAAGCGCCAAAAAGGAGGAACAGTTGCCAGCTGAAAGGGCTGATCTCCTCCACTGGGACGTCCCTGCGCGCTACGCCCTCGGCATCGGCCAGCTTGGCCAGCTGGCTCTCAGCCACCTGGCGCAGGCGAGGCATGGCGTCGTGGCCCTTGACGCGCGCCTCCACAAACCATGTCATGTGGTTCATGCCCACCGCGCTATAGGCCAGGTCGGCGACGGGGACGCCGAGCAGGCGCGCCAGGTATTGGCCCACATGGAACACCCCATGGCAGAGGCCCACGACGGGCGCTCCTGTAGCCTTGCGAATGGCTCGGCAGACCGGGGCCATGGGGTTACCATAGTTGAAAAAGAGGGCATCCGGGGCCAGGTCGAGAACGTCCTCGGCGATGGACACCATGGCCGGGACCATGCGCAGCGCCCGCGAGGTGCCGCCCGGCATCACGCTATCGCCTACGGGCTGGAAGATGCCGTACTTGCGCGGCACAAAGACATCCTGTTCCCAGGCGCGGCGGCCCCCCACGCCCACAGTGCAGATGATGGCCGTTGCTCCCTTGAGCATCGCCCGCCGGTCTACGGCACCACTGACAGAGATCGGCGCCTGGCGCGCCTGCACCATCTTGCGCGCTAGCTTCTCGGCCACCTGCAATGCTTCGGGGTTGGTGTCAACCAATCCCAATTCCAGTTCCTGGCCTCGCCCGACGAGGTCAGCCACCAGACCGCGTGTGAACATGGCGCTGCCGGCGCCGATAAGGACGATCTTTTCCTTCATAGCCTGTTCTCCTCCCAGCTCTCACGGATAGCGACGCTGCACATAGCGACAGAGGGGAGCATAGCGCAAGACCGGAGGGCCGTCAATCGCGGTTGCGCAATCTTGGGCAAGGATC
>CAYQDH010000534.1:0-3940 GCA_964416075.1 uncultured Anaerolineales bacterium
CCAGGAACTGGTAGCAGGGCACGCCGTAGACCTTGCCCACCAGGTCCCACAGGGCGATCTCCAAGCCGGAGACACCGCCACCCTCGCGCCCCCAGTTGCCAAACTGCTTGATGGCGCGGAAGATCAGGTCCACGTTGCAGGGGTTCTGGCCCAGGAGCATGCTCTTGAACTGCAGCGCGTTTTCCTTGTGCCCCGCATCGCGCACCTCGCCCAGGCCGTAGACGCCCTGGTTGGTATCCAGCCGGATGATGGGATAGTCATAGTTGGAGGCGACCACCGCGATACGCATATCCGTGATCTTGAGCTCGGACGGCCGGGAATAGGTGTTGATGGCGTTCTCCACCTTCCCCATCTGCTTTTCGGTCTCTTTTTTCGGAACCATGTGATTACCCTTTCATTGATAAAATCTGAACCACCAAGGCAAAGGACACCAAGAAAAGCCTGGAAAACCGAGAATTCATGGGTCTTCTACTGCTTTGGCCGTGGCCTTGGCGCATTGGTGGTTTGTTACTGCTTATGCCAGATCAGGTGAGGCTCGATGCGCTTCCAGACACGGTCGATCTCGCGCCAGTCGCCCTCGTCAAAGGGCTTGGATTCGCCGCGCACGCGATAGTTGTTGAACACTCCCCGCCGGATCATGATCTCCTTGGCAAAGGACATGCCCATCAATCCCTCCACGATTAGGCCGGGCAAGACGATCTCAAAGAGGTCGCCCGCCTCATCCTTCTTGCCCTCGTCCAGCAGTTCCCAGATGCGCTGGATGATGTCGCAGAACTGGCAGGCGTGCATGCAGCCCACCGCACCGCGGTCGTGCTCGGAGATCAAGTAGCGTCCCCCAGCGCCGCCTACGATGCCCTTGACAGCCGGGCTCTTTTTGGCTAACAAGTTGCTAATGTTGTGAGTGCTGGGGGGCACCTCCTCCTTCACCCAGCTCACGTGCTCGATCTCGCTGCACAGACGCACGATCTGGTCCGCCGAGACGGGGACCATCCCCGCATTCTGGATAAAGATGGGGATGCTGACGGCCTGCGAGATGGCCTTAAAGTATGCAAAGACGGTGTCGAAATCGGGCTTGCCGATATAAGGAGGCATGGCGATGACAGCATCGGCGCCCACCTCCTGGCAGTAAGCCGCATATTCCACCGCCAGCGGCGTGTTGACGGCGGCGCAGTTAGCCACCACGGGCACGCCGCTGCCGCGGCATTCGTCCGCGGCGACGCGCACGATCTCTTTGCGCTCGGCCTCCGAGAGCACGAAAAACTCGCCCACCATGAGGGGGATGCCGATGCCCCCCACACCCGATTCGATGCAAAAGCGCAGCTCGGCGCGCAGCGCGGCCTCGTCGATGCGGTCCTTGTCGTCGTACGGCGTCATGGGCAGGGCAAAGCTGCCTCGCCATCCTGTGGTCATCGGTCAGATACCTCCTCAATAGGTTAGCGAGGGCATTGTGGCACAAAAGGGTTACCTCGTCAAGCAAGCCCTCTCATCCAAGCGGGAACTGTGGCCGGGTTTGTGTCGCCTGTGTGAGCCGACTACAATGGTCTCATGATCGAGCCACTGACAACGCGCGACGCCGTCTATCGCCTGCTGGCTGCCGCGTGGGCACCCCAAGACCTGCCCACAGCGCAGTCCGTTCCTTGGCACGACGTGTTGCGCTCTGTGGGACCCAGCAACCTTGCCGGCTTGTTTTACGTCGTCACCGAGACCCAGCACGACGAAATGCCCCCAGATGTGCGGCAGATCTTTGAAGAAGCCTACTACAGGTCCATAGCGGCCAACGTACGCTGCCTGGCTCAGTTGGCCCAGGTGCGTGAGGCTCTATCCAGTGTAGGGGCTCCCGTCATGTTGCTCAAGGGGGCCGCCCTTTTCGACACACTCTATGAGAACATTGCCCTGCGCCTGATGGGCGACATCGACCTAGTTGTGTCGCAGGCCCATGTCCCGGCCTGCCGCAAGGTGCTGCTCGAGCTGGGCTATGTTCCGGAGGAGATCGAGGCCCGCCCAGGGACGCACCTGGAGTATCGCGGCGAGGAGATGTTCAGGTCGCCCAATCCCTGGCAGACCACGGTCGAGTTACACTGGCAACTGCTGGATGTGCCCTACTATATGCAAAGACTACCCATGGACTGGTTCTGGGAGAACAGTGACACGCGCTCTATTGCCGGACAGCCGTTCCAGGTGCTCAATAGCACAGCGAACTTGGTATACCTTCCCGCTCACCTGGCCCTGCACCACAGATATGAGCAGCTTCACTCTCTGCTCGACCTGGCGCTACTGATCGTACACAATCATGGGCAACTCGACTGGCCCCAAATCATCGCCGCCGCCCGCTCCTTTGAACTTGTGACCGCCTTAAAGGGCACTCTGGACCGCCTGGCCCAATACTGGCCATCGTTGCCTCTCGACGAACCGCGTCGCCAGCTTGCTGCTATCACGCCGTCGCGAGCCGACGCTCGGATCTACCGCCTACTTGGCATCGAAGCGCCGAGCACCTCGTTGAGCATCTACACCACACTTGTCTCGTTGCCTAACGCGGCCGCCCGCGCGCGCTTTGTGTGGGATAATACTTTTCCCCAAGTAGCGTACATGAAAAAAAGGTACCAGATCGGTTCGGGCTGGACATTGCCCTACTGGTACCTCTATCGTCTCGTAGTGGGGCTGGTGCGATTCGTGCGTACGCTCCCCCAAGCCTTGCGGCTCGATCGGTCGCGCTGCTAGGTAACGCGGCTCACGACGGTCTATTGAAGAATCGCTACTTTTTCAATATCCCTTGCACTACAGACCCAGGCATGCTATCCTATCGCTGCCTGGCATCCTCAAGCACCCTCCGGGGTTATCACGTATGCAGTCGGCCGATCGGATGATTGGGCGAACGGACGCTGGTCCTGTGCCATCCAGTGGCTTAGCAAGGAGGGATCTGATGCAAGTCCTCGTGCGCATGCGTAGTCAGGGCAAGTACGATTGGCGTAGCGAGGTTCACGAGCTGGCGCGACTGCCCATGATAGGGGAATACGTGGCTTTTGGCCCGGACTCGCCCTGGTATCTGGTGCAGATTGTGGTGCATACACCGTACCCTCATGCTAGCGAGGCCGAGGTATATGCCGTCCAGGTGAGCGCCGATACGGTCAAGCACCAGGCGCTCCACGGCAAACCGTAACCTCAGCTTGTATCTTGTGCCGCGCAGCGCGTCTCCCACGCTGGCGGGCTGTGATCATCCAGTAGGGCAGCGGTCGTAGCGCGCCGTTGTAGCATGGCGTGCGCCTCTTGCCTTAGCTTTGACGCGAACGCGATTTGTTGTTATCATGGGGTTTGAGGTGATCTATGAGTGCCCCAAGCCCTTTCCGGCCCCCGAGTCTTGGTCAACTCGTGGCTGTCCTTGCAGCCACACTGGCTCTCTTTTTCATGATCTCGTTCGTCGGCAAGTCGGTGCAAGCCCACCGGCTCAAGCTGTTACAGCAGCGCCTGGGCCTGGAGCAACAGCAACTCGTAAGGCAGCGGGATGAGCTGCAAAAGGAAGTCGAGCGGCGCCAGTCTGATCTCTGGGCCGCAGAGTTGCTGCGCGATGGAGGGTGGACGCCGCCCGGCGGCGTGCGAGTCATACCCGTGACGGCCACACCCGATCCGGCGAGCAAACCCACGCCACAAACGTCCCCAACCAAGACCCAAGCCCCTCTGGTTGGGCTCACGACGTTTGGCAATCCTCGATGGAGAGCCTGGGTGCGGTTGATCTGGGGATTTGACTAGAAGGTTACGGCGTGGTACAATAGGCAATACTGTTGCGGGGTGGAGCAGTGGCAGCTCGTTGGGCTCATAACCCAAAGGTCACAGGTTCGAGTCCTGTCCCCGCTACTGGAACCAGCAAGGCGACTTGCTGGTTCTTTTTTTATGGCGTGTTGGCTTGGGCATCGAACGGGTAAATTAACAAGATCGGACTATTAAT
>CAYQDH010000535.1:0-3937 GCA_964416075.1 uncultured Anaerolineales bacterium
CAGCGCCAGCGAGGTGCAAGATTGGTCTCAGGGGGGGGAGCCTCTATACCGGCACATTGCGCACCTGGTGGATGGCTGGGTGCAGGAGCGCCCCGTGGGCCTGGTGGTGGGCGCAACCTATCCAGAAGCGATCGCAGAACTACGGGCGCAATCGCCTCGCGCCTGGTTTCTGGTGCCTGGCGTGGGCACACAGGGGGGCGAGATCGATGCCGTCGTGCGTGCCGGTTTGCGCGACGACGGACTGGGACTGATCATCAATGCGTCGCGCAGCATCCTGTATGCGGATGACCCTGCGGCTGCCGCGAGGGAGCTGCGAGCCCTGATCAACAGAGCCCGGGCCAGGGCGCAGAGGGGCCATCAGCCGGTTACACGGGACCTCCACGAAGTCGCGGTGACCCGGTTGGCCTGTGAGCTGCATCGCGCAGGGTGCGTGCGTTTTGGCGATTTCGTGCTCCATTCTGGCGCCCACTCGCCCGTCTACATCGACTTGCGCCGTTTGGTCACCTGGCCCAACTTGCTGCAGGAAGTGGCACGAGCCTATGTGCGGCTGCTCCAGCCCCTGCAGTATGATCGCTTGGCCGCGATCCCCTATGCTGGCTTGCCTATCGGCACAGCGGTGGCGCTTCAGACTGGCGTGCCGCTTATCTACCCGCGTCGGGAGGCCAAGGAGTACGGCACCAAGCGGCAGATCGAGGGCGACTACCATGCGGGGGAGAGGGTGGTGCTCTTGGACGATCTGATTACTACCGGAGGGAGTAAAATAGAGGCCATGCAGCCGCTCGTGGCCGAAGGGCTGACTGTGGAAGATGTGGTGGTGCTGATCGACCGAGAGCAAGGCGGGCGTGAGGACCTAGCTGGGCATGGCCTGCGATTGCATGCGGTGCTGACCCTACGCGAGCTGGTGGCGGCATTGGAGCGCGAGGAGAAATTGGCGCCGGCTGATGCCCAGCGCGTTCGCGATTACCTGAGCCAGGCCTGAAATGCAGATCGACGGACTGGTCACGAGCTTTTGCGGGCTCGCCCTGCCTAGCCCTCTGGTGCTGGCCTCGGGTATCTGGGGATCGTGCGCCGAGACGCTGATTCGCTTAGGCCGTCGAGGCGCAGGCGCCGTTACAAGCAAGTCGTGCAGCTTGGCCCCTCGTATGGGCCATCCAAACCCCACCGTGGTTGACTGGGGTTGTGGGTTGATGAATGCCATTGGCCTGGCCAATCCGGGCGCCAGCGAAGAGCGTGCCATCTTGCGCCGGGCGCGCGCAGAGCTGCATGCTTTGGGTGTTCCGCTGATTGCCAGTGTCTTTGGCAATACAGTGGAAGACTTTTGCGAGGCCGTGCGCCTGGTGGCCGAAGCTGAGCCGGAGATGGTCGAGCTGAACATATCTTGCCCCAATGTGCAGGCAGAGTTCGGGCGGCCCTTTGCGTTGGATGCGGCGGCGGCGGCCCGTGTCACGGCGGCGGCTCGGACCGTGTTCTCCGGTATCCTGCTGGTCAAGCTATCGCCCAATGCGCCCGAGATCGTGGAGGTGGCTCGCGCGGTGGCCGATGCCGGCGCGGATGGCTTGACGGCCGTCAATACTTTGGGGCCGGGGATGATCATCGACGTGCGCGCGAGGCGGCCGATATTGTCAAACCTGGTTGGTGGAATCTCTGGGGCGGCGCTCAGACCGGTGGCGGTGCGGTGTGTGTATGAGATCACGCGGGCGGTAAGCTTGCCCGTCATTGGCACGGGCGGGGTGTTAAGCGGGGAGGACGCCTTGCAGATGATCATGGCGGGCGCCACAGCGGTAGGCGTTGGCTCGGCACTCTACTACGATGGTGATAGCGCCTTTGAGAGGATCCTGGCCGAACTGCTGGCGATTATGGAGCAAGAGGGGATCACCAACCTGGATCAGGTACGGGGCTGCGCACACCAGAAGTGAGGCTGTGGGGCAGATGGGTGTTTTGGGCGGGCTCTCATCCAAAGAATAGAGGACTATGGTACCTAGCGCGTACTGTGTGTATCGAGTGCGGCACGTAATCGGCGAAGGGGACGCCGGCGTTACACTGGTGTTTGATGGCCCAATATCCGCACAGCCGGGGCAATTCGTCATGGCATGGTTGCCCGGGGTGGACGAGCGCCCCTTTACCGTGGCGAACGACGATCCTCTGATGCTGACTGTGGCGCGCGTGGGCCCGTTCACGGACGCACTTAACAATCTTGTGCCGGGAGATGGCCTATGGATTCGGGGGCCCTACGGAAACGGTTTCAGCATTGCTGGCCAGCGGCCTCTACTTGTTGCCGGAGGTAGTGGGGCGGCCTCGCTCACCCTCCTGGCGCGAGTCCTTGGTCGTCGTGAGCAGCAGATGACGGTTGCCCTGGGTGCGCGCAGCCGTAATCTGATGATGCTGGAGTGGCGTTTCCGAGAGTTGGGATGCCACGTGCTATTGGCTACGGATGATGGGTCTGCCGGACTAGATGGAACCGTGGTTGATGCAGCGTCCGGTCCTTTGCGGGAGCGGGGGGTCGATGCTGTGTATGCTTGCGGGCCGGAGCGCATGCTGTGCGCGCTGGCGGAACGCGTGCAGATGATCGGAGATGAGCGCGGCATCAAGATTCCATGCCAGGTCAGCCTGGAAGCGACGATGAAGTGCGGTCTCGGCGTCTGCGGCAACTGCCACCATGGCGAAAAGCTGGTGTGCAAGGATGGGCCGGTGTTCGATGCCAGCCAGATCTGGGGATGCCGTTCTGATTCTGGCCAAGAGCCCGCGGGTTTGTATTTACAGTCTTGACCAAGTGTGCTATATTGCCACAGCTTGTGTGCGAGCTTGGCGCAGTTGTGTTTGCCGCGTCAGGCGTGGTGCGGCGTATTGGTGACGTTGCGGGTACGATGGGGCAACGCTCGATCTCTATCATCATAGTCTGGAGGGTACTCACCACATGAAACTGGGATATTGTCTTTGGAGCATGCCCAAGGTTGCGTTTGAGGAATCGATTCCTCGCTTGGCCGCGATGGGCTATCAGGGCGTGGAGATGACGGTCCTGCCCAATTGGTCCACTGCCCTGGAGACCTTGGATGCAGAGCGCCGCAAGGTAATCCGGAGGGTGCTGGACGACAATAACATGGTTCTGACCGCAGTGGCCGCCCACTCGGACATCATCCATGCCGAGGGCGAGGCGCTGGAAGCTAACCTGAAACGAATCCGAGACTCGATCATCCTGGCAGCCGAGCTTTCCCGCCCAGGGCAGCCAGGGATCCTGGTTAGCCTGCTTGGCGGTCGTGTGGACGAATGGGAGACACGCCGGAACCTGGCCGTGGATCGCCTTGGGGAGTTGGACCGCTATGCGGCGCAACATGGCGTGATCTATGCGGCAGAGCTGCACACCGGCACAATCGTGGATGTTCCCGAGAAGATGCTCTGGTTGCTGAAGCAGGTCAACTCACCTACCTTGCGCACGAATTTCGACATCAGCCATCCGGAGATCATGGGAATCCCCACGGAAGTGAGCGTGCCCATGATGGTGCCAAGCTCGGTGCATACGCATGTCAAGGATCAGCGTGGGCGTTGGCCTGACAACTATGAGTTCCTCACGCCCGGAGAGGGACCGTTCGACTATGTGAAATACCTCAGGGAAATGGACAAGGCTGGCTACAAGGATTTTGTCAATGTCGAAGTCAGCGTGATGCGTCAGCGCAAGCCCGACTATGAGCCGTTCGTGCACGCGGCCTTTGCTTACCGCGTGCTGGACTATGCTTTCCAGGCAGCCGATCTCGTCCGCGACATGTGATCCTGGGCCGGAGCGTGTTTGGGAGAACGGGCGAGGGGTATGCCGCCCGTTTCTGCTGATCTAGAACTCTTTGTGGAGGTGAAGCAGATGGTTTGGACCAAGTATGTAAGTCTTTTCGACCTCACAGGGAAAGTCGTGCTGGTGGCCGGCGGTGGGGGAGCGATCGGGGCGGCC
>CAYQDH010000536.1:0-1963 GCA_964416075.1 uncultured Anaerolineales bacterium
CCAGTGGAACCATGGGGACGGCGCCCTGGACACCTTTGACAGTCCGGCCGATGTGGCTGTGGCGTTGAATGGGAACGTCTACGTGGCCGATAGTGGGAACGATCGCATCCTCTATTTCGACGACGCCGGCAACTATCTGAAAAGCTGGGGCGACAAGGGCGGGGATCCCAAGTTCTCGTCCCCCACGTACCTGGCCATCTGGAACCCGCCGTCGGGCGCGCCCGCCCTGGATGCCGACTGCAACGGCAGCCAGCCCCTCCTCTACGTGGTGGATACGGGCAACTGCCGCGTGCAATCGTTCTCGCTGGACGGGCAGCCGCGCGATGTGTGGGGATCCTGCGGCAGAGAGCTGAACCAGTTCCAGGCTCCCGAGGGCATCGTCGCCAACAGCGATGGCCTGGTCTACGTGGCCGACACGGATAACGACCGCATCCAGCACTTTCTCTGCGGCGGGAGCGCGATCGGCGCCTGGCACTACACCGAGACGCGCGACGGCCAATTTCATGACATCGCGGGTGTGGCGGTCAGCGAGAATAATCAGGTGTTCGTCGCGGACCGGGCGCTCGGCAGCGTGCAATCCTTTTCCGCGGATGGCGCCTTCCTGAGGGATATCAAGGGCTCGGACGAGTATGCGCTCGACGCACCCGCGGCGGTGGCCGTGGCCGGCGACAAGCTCTATGTGGCCGATACCCCGAACCACCGTATCGTCCTGTTCGATCAGAGCGGCAGGCCCCTCGACACGTGGGGTGGCAAGCAGGACCCCTTGTTCCACCGGCCCACCTCCGTGGTGGCGGCGCCCGACGGCCTGATCTACGTGGTGGACGCGGGGCACAGGCAGGTGGCGGGCATGTCGCCGGACGGGCAGGATATCCGCCGGCTCGGCCCGGACGCGGGCGACAGGGAGCTGGGCGATCCTCGCGATGTGGCTGTGACCGCGAATGGGACGGCCTACGTGACGGATGCCAAGCACCATCGCGTGGTGCAGTACGATGCCCAGAACCAGTTTGTGCGCGCTTGGGACGTCCCGGTTCCAGCCATTGGGCAATTCGAGAGCCCCTTGGGGATCGCCATCGTCAGCGGCGGGGCGGAGCCCCTGCTGAATGTGGTCGATAGCGCCAACCATCGCATCCAAGAGTTCACCTTGGATGGGGACCCTGTGGGCCAGTGGTGTAGCGAGGGGGTTGGCGATAACCAGCTGCGCCAGCCCAGCGACCTGGCCGTGGGGACGGGTGGGCGGCTGGTGGTGGCTGACTCGGGCAACGACCGGGTGCAGGTCTTCGGCCCCCGGCCTCCGGCCACCATGCGCCGCGAGTACCTGGGCAGCCAGTGGATGACACGACGGCCCGCGGTGATCGAGGTGGGCGATAGCCCCAACCTGCCGGGGCACGCGGAGGACGAGTCGCCCGATGCCAAGCTGCCTGTGCACGACTATAGCTTCCGGGTGACGGGGATCATCACGCCCACGGCGCCTTCATGGAGCAACCTGACCGTCTCCCGGCGCGGCGCGGTGCGCATCTGGAGGAATGACGAGCTGCTGGATATCAACGGAGAGGCGCTGGGCACGGAGAGCTGGGATGACCCCATCGAGCCCATCACCGTCACCCACGTGATCTCGGTGCCGCTCAGCTATCGCTTTTGTGAGGATGCGCGCGGCAACCAGGAGCGCTGCAACAGCATCGAGCTGCGGGTCGAATACGCGGATTGGCAAGGCCCCGCGGGCCTGCAGCTGACTTGGACCGAGCCGTTCACGCCGACCAGCTATCACTACCAGTTGCCGATGCTGCTGTGGGATTACCCGATCAGCAACAGCACAGACCCGACGCCGACCCCGGGCCCCGTGCAGCCCTAGCGGCGATATTCCGGGGCGGCCCATCCGGGGCCGCCCCGGCATCCCCCTGTACCACGGGCATCCTGCCCGTGCCGCGCGCGGGGGGGAGCGGGCAAGATGCCCGCTGTACATCCC
>CAYQDH010000536.1:2063-3918 GCA_964416075.1 uncultured Anaerolineales bacterium
CCTGTACCACGGGCATCCTGCCCGTGCCGCAGCCGCGCGGGGGGAAGAGCGGGCAAGATGCCCGCTGTACATCCCCCTGTACCACGGGCATCCTGCCCGTGCCGCAGCCGCGCGGGGGGAAGAGCGGGCAGGATGCCCGCTGTACAGGGTGCTTGCCCGTGCCACATATCTCGGCTAGAATGTGGGCCAGATAGTGATTGCTTTCATGTGAAGCGAAGCAGCGTGATAGAGGAGGATGATATGGATGATGTGATGCGCTCGCAGAGGGCGCTGGCCAACGGTTGGACGATGGGAGATGTGCTGGCCAAGTGGGGCGATGGCGGCCTGCGGTTGCACTATGTGCGCACTGGCGGAGGTAAGCCCCCGCTGGTGATGGCCCACGGCCATTCGGATAACGCCCTGTGCTGGATTCGCGTGGCCCAAGCGCTAGAGGCCGATTACGATTGCATCATGTACGACGCGCGAGGGCACGGCCTCTCGCAGGATGGCCCAGAGGGCGCCCCGGGCGAGGCGCTGGGGCACGACGCCGCAGCCTTTGTGCGGGCGTTGGGCCTGGTCAAGCCGGGGATGATCGGCCATTCCATGGGAGCGAGAACGGCGGCCAGCGCGGCGGCCCTCTATCCCGATCTGCTCAGCTACATCATCCTGGAAGATCCGCCATGGTTCGACGAGGAGACCCGCGCTCGTCGCGACCGGGCCCGCGTGCAGGCTACCCCGGAGGAACTGCCCACAGCGCGCCAGGGCTGGGTCGATCGCTGCCACAAGCAGAACCCCAACTGGCACGAGGATGAGGTGCAGGCCTGGGCCGATTGCCAGATGCAGTACCATAGCCGCGTCCACCCCGCCAGTCACCCGTCGATCACGCCCTGGCAGGAGGTCGCCGCCAAGATTACCGTCCCGACGCTCTTACTGAGGGGCGATTCCGAGCGCGGGGCGATCGTCACCGCGGCTTTGGCCCAGGAGGCGATGGGCCTGCTCAAGCAGTTGCAGGTGGCGCACATCCCCGGCGCTGGGCATTGCATCCATCGCGACCAGTTCGAGGCCAGCATGGCCGCCATCCGCGCCTTTCTGGCACAGGTGCGCTAGGCGCGGGGGGATTTTACCGCCAAGGGCAAAGGGCACCAAGGAAACACAAACAGTCCTGTACCGCAAGTTTTTCCTAACTTGCGGCCCATGTCATGGGTCAGTCCTCCATGGCGCGAGGCGCCAACAGGGCTCGGATGACAGTCCTGTAGCGCAAGTTTTTCCTAACTTGCGGCCCGTGTCATGGGTCAGTCCTCCATGGCGCGGGACGCCATTTGGGCAAAGAGAAACCCTACATGGATATCCAGGATGCTCAGGATAGGGAATAGTTTCCTGTCTTGGATATCCTGCTTATCCATGTAGGTTCTGGGCAGTCGCAGCCGCGGCTCCCGTATCGCGGCCCTAACCTGGAGGTCTATATGGTCGAACACGTGGACACGGTGATCGTGGGGGGCGGGCAAGCGGGCCTGGCGGTCAGCTATTACCTGTCGCAACGGGGCCGCGAGCATGTGGTCCTGGAGCAGGCCGCCGCCGCGGGGAACGCCTGGCGAAATGATCGCTGGGACTCCTTCACCCTGGTCACGCCCAACTGGACCTTTCGGCTGCCCGGCGCCGAGTATCAGGGGGACCAGCCCGGCGCCTACATGCCTCGCGCCGAGGTGGTCGCTCGCCTGGAGCAGTATGTGGAGCGCTACCACCTGCCGGTGCGCTATAACACGCGGGTGGTGTCGGTCGAGCGGCAGGAGGGCCATTACCTGGTCACGATGGAGGGCGGCGCACTGCTGGCGAACCATGTGGTCATGGCCACGGGCCTCTACCAGCGGCCCAAGAT
>CAYQDH010000537.1:0-3904 GCA_964416075.1 uncultured Anaerolineales bacterium
CGCCGCGTTGTATTGGCTGGCCAAGATGGTCTACGCCGGAGAGGATCCTCGTTTCATCTTTCGGCGCATGCTGATCCTGGCCTGCGAGGATGTGGGGATGGCCGATCCCTATGCCCTGGGGGTGGTGGAGGCGGCGGCGACGACGTTCGACCGCGTGGGTCTGCCCGAGGGGCGCTTTCACCTGGCCCATGCGACGGTATACCTGGCTACGGCGCCCAAATCCAACTCCATGCTAGCCTTTTTCGACGCCCTGGGCGTGGTGGAGAAGGAACGCGAGGGCGACGTGCCCACGCATCTCAAAGATGCCAGCCGTGACAAGGAGGGATTTGGCCACGGCGAGGGTTACCTTTATCCCCATGCCTACCGTGACCACTGGGTGGCCCAGCAGTACCTGCCGGACGCACTCCAAGGCCAAGTCTTTTACCAGCCTAGCGACCAGGGCTATGAACGGCAGATCAGGGAGCGGGTGGAGCGGCGGCGGGAGGAGCAGCTGGCGGCCATGCTCGAGGGCGCCGCGATGGATGGCGGATCTCTCGGCGAGGTGCTCACCTATTCCCCGGGCGACCGCACTCGAGAGCGCTGGCTTTCGCGGGCCATCAGCGATGCGGGGCGCCGCCTGGGCGAGATGCGCGATCGCGTCTGGGAGCCACTCGCGGTGCAACGACATTATGTCGTGTTGGATCTCAATGCCGGCACGGGCCTTTTGACCTGGGAGGCCATGCGGCGGGTGCCCGAGGGAAGTGTGTGGGCGCTGGCCCGCGACGCCCAAACGGCCCTGGCGTTGCGACAGCAAGCCGAGCGTTTGCCTGAGCTGGAGCGTCCCATCGTGCTGCAGGGTGACCTGGACGCCACGCCCGTCGCAATCGCCGAGCAGGGGCACGGCCAGGTGCTCTTTGACCTGATCGTGGGGCGCAATAGCCTCACGCAATATCCGGACAAGGCCGCGGCCGCGCGAACGCTCTACGGGCTACTGCAGCCCGGCGGCGCCCTGCGCCTGGCCGAGGTGCTTCCGCGCTACACGCAGCGGCTCTACGCCTTGGTGGATAGTTCGTCCCTCGACCCCTCCCTGCTCGAGGCCTGGCGCGAAGCCGAAGAGGCGATCTATGTTGCTGCAGATGATCCCATGACCAATTGGGACGCTGAAACGCTGCGGCAGGCCCTTGCCGAGGCCGGCTTTGCCACGGTGCATGTTGAGACCGACGAGATGGTGCGCGAGCAATTGGTGACAGCAGATCAGGTGGCGCAGTGGTTTGGCGCCCCTAGGCGCCGCCCCACCCTGGCGCAACACCTGGGCCGCACCCTACCCCCCGAGTCGGTTGCCGCGATTCGCCGTCTCATTGAGCGGCAGTTGGCAGGGCAGGTGTGCAACTGGCACAGCACCATAGCCTACGTTCTCGCCCGCCCGTAGCGGGTCTGGCAGGGCTTTGACACTGTCCCGGTTATGTCATACTGAACGAAGTGAAGCATCTCCGGGATAGCGCATTAAGTCGCCAAGGAGCACGAAGGGCGCCCTTCTCGTTGGTGTCACCATCTACCGATGGTGGCCCGAACCGACTTATTGCGCTATCCCTCTCCGCGGGCTGTTTGACTTGCCGTCCGATTCTGGCTAGACTAGGGATGCTCGCATCGGCCAGGGGACAGGGCGTGGGTGGCTTACAGGCTGCCGCGCGGCCCGGCGGACATCGGTATCGAGCTCGGCATGCGGAGCGTCCCCAGGTCGAGTCAGCAAAGGAGGCGCAGATCGAGACAAAAAACACGTACAGCGTATCCGATCTCTTCTAGCAGTCAATAACCAAGAGAGGTGACTAAGATGTCCAATGTCGTATCGCGTCGTGCGTTTCTCCGTGTGGCTGCGGCCAGCGTCGCCGGGGCAGTATTGGCCGCCTGCCAGCCCAAGATCGTCGAAGTGACCAGCGTCGTCGAAAAGATCGTCAAAGAGACGGTCGTCGTCGAAGGCGAGTCCAAGGTCGTTGAGAAGGTCGTCAAAGAGACAGTCGTCGTCGAGAAAGAGGCAGCAGCAGCGGCCTCCACGGAAAAACTCGTCCGCGTGTTGCTCGCCTCCTGGGCCGTAGCCGAGATTCCCTTCGACGCCGCCGCTCGCGAGTTCAACGATGCCAACCCTGGTGTGAAGGTGCAGATCCAGACCGACTTTGAGGGCTGGGACACCAAGGTTATCGCCCAGCAGAACGATGGCACGCTGGAGTGGAGCGCAGCAGGCATCCTGACCCCCTTCCTGGACATGAAAAAGTGGACCGCCACCCAGATGATCCAGCCCATGGACGACTTTGTCGCAGCCTCCAAGCAAGATGGCGCGGCGGCGATCCTCAGCGACATGATCCCCGCGGTCAAGGAAGATGCCAGCTTTGAGGGCAAAGTCTACGATATCCCCTACAGCTTTGAGAATATCACCTACAACTGGCGCGTGGATTATGCCAATGCCGTGGGCGCCACCGCCGCTCCTGCAACGTGGGATGAGTGGCTCCAGATCGCCTTGGAGCTGAAAAAGTGGGGCGCAGAAGAAAAGATCTACCCCACCGCCTTCGCCATGGCCCTGTGGACCGACGTGGGCGCCCTGGTTTGCTCGGCCAGCAAGAACCCCTACACCGCCGATGGTATGATCGACTGGATGAGTTCAGACATGCTGGAGGCCCTGGCCTTTTACAAGAAACTCATCGTGACGGAAGAGCTGACTCCGCCGCACGGCGGCGATGGTTGGCTGGACGCCTACTATAGCGGCAAGGTCGCCTCGGTGCAGGCGCAGAGCTCCCGCGGTGTATGGGGGCAGAACGCCTTTGGCTCGGACAAGTGCGCCACGTCGCCTATTCCCACCAGGGAAAAGGGCGGCGGCGCGGGCTCGGTCTACTGGGGCAACGGTGTGGCCCTGCTGAACAAGTGCAAGTATCCACAGGAAGCCATGGATTTCATCATCTACACCATGGGCCCGCAGAACGCCGGATTCCAACAGGCCGTGATCAAGAGCGGGAAGACACCCGTGTACAACTCGGCGTACGAAAACATCATCAAGACGAATCCGCAGTTCCGCACCTACCAATGGATGATCGGCATGCTGGACGACGTGGCCAAGTCAGTGACGACGCCGCGCAACACCTACTACCTGATCCAGCACACCATGTTCCTGAAGCACCAGGCCGCATTCACAGATACGGGCTCGACGATGACGCCCGAAGAGTACGCCAAGCTCATTATGGATGACTCTCTGGCCGAGATCGCCAAGCAAAAGCTGTAGTCGCCACTTGATCAGAGGAGAGGAGCTCGCTTTCGCGAGCTCCTCCCGCAGTACGGTCGTTCGTGCTGCACACAATGATCATGCTGCAGAGTGCCAGCGGGCTTTGGCGGTATGGCGAATCGTTGGACGCTGCCCAGCTAGGGGCGGGCGGTCCATCCGTTGGTCGTCCGGTTAGTGGTGTCACTACTAAAGGAGCGTCAGTATGGCTTCGTTCTCCCGAGTTTTCAAAAGACAGCTGCGGCCTAGCACGATTGGTATTAATGTCGCTCTAATTATCATGTGCCTGGTATGCCTTCTGCCGGTGGTATGGGCGGTTTCCTCCTCCCTGAAGAATCGCGAGGAACTGTACATGGAAACCCCCACGCTCATCCCCCGGCACCCCACCCTGGCCAACTATGAGTGGATGTTGACTCGGTCCGACATGAGCCGTTTGCCACTCAATCTGTTCAACAGCGCCAAGATCGCCGCCGGCGCCGTGATCGTGCAAAGTATCACGGCCAGCATGGCGGGTTTCGCCTTTGCCCGGCTAAACTTTCGCGGCAGGGATTTGCTCTTCTACCTCTTGATCATGCTGATGTTCGTACCCCGCGCCGGTGGGTTGATGGCCACGTACGAATTGATGGAATTTCTAGATCTGCGCAATACTCACCTGGGATT
>CAYQDH010000538.1:0-3495 GCA_964416075.1 uncultured Anaerolineales bacterium
GACAGCCGTGCGCCCGTCGAACCTTAGGACCAGTTCGCGAACCTCGATGATCGGCGCTCCCATCCTGCTCCTCTCGCACGACAAGGCATGTTTACGCGTGCGGGGAGGATCTCGCACCGATAAACACAGATGGCAGAGGATGAACACAGATCACACAGCTGTTCTCCATATCTCCCCGCCGCACTAGAGTATGTACGTCCAGGCCCATCGGGCGGTTGCACGTATGGTTGACCGTCCCTGGCTTGCGCGAGACCGGGGCCCGGCCTAGAATGGTGTCCGCTGCGGGCCGCATCTCCGCGAGGGAGATGGCGGAGCGCTTGCGTACAAGAGAGGAGCTTTGAGGCATGACCGACCTACCGACGATAGGCATCATCATGGGCGATCCCGCAGGGATCGGCCCCGAGATCACCCTCAAGGCGCTGGCCGACCCCGAGGTGCACAGCCTCTGCCGGCCCGTGGTCATCGGCGACCGCGCCCTGCTCGACGGCCTCAGCCGCACGCTGGGCCTCGACCTGCCCCTGAGCGCCGAGCCTGTGGCGGACGGCGATATCCAGGTCGTCGATATCGAGCCCGAGGCGGCGTCGAGCGGCTCAAGCCCCATCGCCATGGGTAGCGTGAGCGCCGCCGCCGGGCACGCGGCGCTGCGGGCCATCCGCCGCGCCCTGAGCTTGGCGAAGGCGGGCAAGGCGCAGGCCCTGGTTATGGCGCCGATCACCAAAGAGTCGCTGGCCATGACCGGCACGGGCTATCACTCCGAGTTCGACGTCTTTGGCGCGCTGACCGGCGGGAGCGACGTGCGCTCGGCCGTCAAGTGGCAGGATGTCGTGCGCATGTCCGCCACAGGGCATATCGCCTTCCACGACATCGTCTCCCAGCTGACCCCCGAGCGCATCGCCAGCACCGGGCGCCAGTTGGCCGCGGTGATGACCACCCTGGGCCACGTGAGGCCGCGCCTGGCCGTGGCCGCGCTCAACCCGCACGCCGGGGAGGGAGGCCTCTTTGGCGACGAGGAGCAGACGATCATCGGACCGGCTATCGAAGCGCTGCGCCGCGACGGCCTGGATGTCTGCGGCCCCATCCCCGCGGACACCGTCTTCCCGCGCACCGTCAAGGGCGATTTCCACGGCATCGTTTTCCTCTACCACGACCAGGGCAACATCGCCATGAAGGCGGTGGGCTTTGGCGAGGCGGTGGTCATCTACACCAACATGCCCTTCCCCGTCACCAGCCCCGGCCACGGCAGCGCCCTGGACATCGCCGGCCAAGGGATCGCCGACCCGGGCAACTTGGTTGAGTGCGTCCGCGTGGCGGCGCGGCTGGCGCGAGTGGAGTGGCTATGAAGATTACCGACATGAAGACCGTGGTCGTCGGCAACCCCTGGAAGAACTGGATCTTTGTGCAGCTCTATACCGACGAGGGGCTGGTGGGGCTGGGCGAGGGCACCGGCGGGCTGGCCACCCAGCCTAACGTGGGCGACATCGAAGAGCTGCGCCCGCTGGTCATCGGCGAGGACCCCACCGCGCCGGAGACCGTCTGGCTCAAGCTGATCAAGGCGCGCTACCATCACCGCAGCACGGGGATCGCTGCCGTGGAGCAGGCTTGCTGGGATATCCTGGCCCGCAGCCTGGGGGTGCCGGTCTGGCGGCTTTTCGGCGCCAAGCACCAGGACAGGCTGCGCGCCTATGCCAACGGCTGGTACCAGGGGCCCCGCGAGCCAAGCTTTTTCGCCGAAAAGGCGGCGCAGATGGTCGAGCAGTACGGCTACACCGCCTTCAAGTTCGACCCCTTTGGCAGCGCCTACAAGCTCATCGACCGGGAGAGCGAAAAGGTGGCCATGGCCATCGTGCGCGCCATGCGCCAGACCCTGGGCGACGATGTGGACCTGCTGATCGAGGCCCACGACCGCTTTACCGTCTCCACCGCCATCCGCCTGGGCAAGCAGCTGGAAGAGTTCCGCCCCTTTTGGATGGAGACGCCCGTGCGCAGCTATGACCTGCGGGGGCACATCGAGGTGCAGCGAGCGCTCAGCTTCCCCGTGGTGTTGGGCGAGGCGTTCTACGAGCTGCGCGATTTTGCCGAGCTGTTGCACGAGCGGGTGATCGACATAATCCAACCGGAGCCGATGCACCTGGGGCCCAGCACCTCGCGCAAGGCCTTTGCCGTGGCTGAGGCCTACGATGCCTCGGTGGCCTGCCACCAGGCGCAAAGCCCCTTTTGCACGGCCATGAATGCCCAGCTGCACGGCTCCATCCCCAACTTCCTGATCCAGGAGTGCTTCGACGACTCGCTGGAGCCGTGGACCTGGGACGTGCTCCGTGGCGTGCCGCGCGTGGAAGACGGCTACATCGCGCTCCCCGATGGGCCGGGGTGGGGCGTGACCCTCGACCAAGACGAGGCCGCCAAGCACCCCTATGGCAACCGCAACTTTTTGCAGCTCTTTGAGGAAGGGTGGGAGCGCCGCCGGCCGGCAGCTGCATCGTCAGGCTAGCGATGTGCCTGATCGTACGGATGACTTGTCCACTCTCTATTTCCGGACATCTGAGGAGGAACTTTGCGCGAAATGAGTCGTCTCGAGCGAATTCGGGTCGCCGGTCAGGGGCAGCGAGCGGACCGGCTACCCTTCTTTCACTACTGGCGCCACAGCCAGATCGGTTGGGCGGAGCGGGAGTGCCGCAACCGAGGGATGGGCATGAATTGGGTGCGTCCCTGCGCTTCCGAAATCGTCCACGGCCTGGAGGTCACACAGCGAAGCGTCACCGGGCCGCTAGGGACTGTGCGCCAGACAGAGTATTCCACCCCTGTGGGCAAGCTCTATGCCGAGCACAAGCTAGAGCCCGGCACCGGCCAGTGGCACCCAGGGCGCAGTTGGCGGGACGTCTCGGCAGCGCAGACCTCTCATCCCATCAAGACGCCCGAGGACTATGCTGTGGCCAAGTACATCTTTGAGCACACCGAATACCTGCCTGACTATTTCCCCATCGAGCAAGCCATGGATTGGCTTGGGGATGATGGCATGGTCATGGTGGGGTTACCACCCTCTCCCATGCAGACGCTGATAGTCGACTGGATCGGCACCGACGGGGGGCGCTTTTTCTACGACTGGGCGGATCATCGCGATCTGATAGAGGACCTCTACGCCACCCTCTGCAAGGCGCGGGAGCCCCTCTTCGAGATCGCTGCACGCTCTCCGGCCCCTGCCGTGATGATCGGCGAGAATATAGATAGCTCCTTGGACAATCCCAGGTGGTTCGAGACCTACTTTATGCCTGTGTACGATCAGCAGGCGCGTGTGCTCCATGCGGGCGGGAAGCTGATGACCGTGCACATGGATGGCGATCTGGATATCCTCAAGCATCTCATCGCCAAGACGCCCATCGACATCATCGAGGCGTTTTCCCCGCCCCCTCTGGGTAACCTGTCTATCGGCGAGGCGCTGTCCTTGTGGCCGGATAAGGTCATCTGGGTGGGATTCCCGGGGTCCATATACCACTTTGG
>CAYQDH010000538.1:3523-3902 GCA_964416075.1 uncultured Anaerolineales bacterium
TCGAGGTGTCCACCGAGAACTTGGTATCGAACGAGAACCTGATCGCGCTAACATCCGTGCTGGAGCATGCCTATCTACCGCTGACCGAACGCAGCATCGCGGAGATCGAGCGATCCCTGCGCTCTTGAGATATCCATATCGGGGCTCGAAATGTTTGAGCCCAGGAACTTGCCTGCCTGGCCGCGACGCCTGTCATCCTGACCGAAGGGAAGGATCACCGTTAACTCAGGCAGCCAAGTTTCTGAATAGCGTGCCCACGCCGCGTGGGCACGTTATCCAGAACATAGGGTCTGCTTGAGTTAACGGAGATCCTTCGGGAGTACCCTACTCAGAACATAACGATCTGCCTGAGCTAACGGAGGCCCTTCGGAGTACCTCA
>CAYQDH010000539.1:0-3854 GCA_964416075.1 uncultured Anaerolineales bacterium
GCTCGGGGCCAGGCTGACCAAGGCCATCGCCGCCGCGGGCATCAACATGCGCGGGCTCTCGGCAGCGGCCATCGGCAAACGTTCGGTGACCTACCTGGCCCTGGACACTGCCGCCGACGCCAGCAAGGTGGCCCGCATCCTGAGGAAGCACGGGGTGCAGGTCACCTATGCGGCGCCTGCGCGATGGCAAGAGCAGATCGCTAGGCAGGGGTTCGACTGTGTGGTCATCGATGATGCGGGGATGCGGGCGCTGTATGCGGCCGATGTGCCCTGGCTGAGGCGGCTGCTCACCGCCCCAGGCGAGGCCAAGCGACTGCTTGGGGAGCTGTGCGCTTCTCTTGCCTGGGTGTGCGAGCAGGGCTACTCTCTGGTGTTGCTGCACCACACCCTATGGCACTATGCCCCGGCTTTCCAGCGCCTGGGCATCCCGGTGATCTCGGTATCGCCCTCGCTGACCTCGCACTGGAATCTGGAGATCCCCCCGCTCTTTTCGGGACTGGCCCCTCCCCGCGGGCCACGGCCGTGGGCGGCGTTGCGCTGCGCCCTGGCCTGGCTGGCGCTGCGCTACTTGGGAGCATTCAACCATCGTTACCGGGGGATCATCCAACCTCTACCTACAAGCCTATCCATGCGCCTACGCGACGCATGGGTTACGGCGCGGCACCTGTTGCGGGCCATCGCAGAGCCGCTGGGGCTGCCGATCTACTATGCCTACCTGCGCCTGGCGCGGCGAGAGGGGGTGGCGGTCCGCTGGGGCGATTACGGCCACCGCCTAGGAGGGGCCGAGTGGATCCTCGGCCCTCGGGAGATCGATTTCCCCCGGCGGCGCCCTCTGCCGTCTCGCCTGTACGTGGGGGCTTGTGTGGATACGGAGCGGTCGGAAGAACCCCTGGAGACAAACCTGCTGGACGATCGGCGACCCCTTGTGTACTGCGCTGTGGGGTCCCATGGCCCCTACTGGAATGCGGACAATCGCCGGAGGCTGCTGCAGGCGGTGGTGGAAGCGTTCCGCACGCGTCCCGAGTTGCAGCTGCTATTGCAGGTCGGTGACGGGCAGGACCTGGAGGGGCTGGCTCCCCTGCCCGAGCATATCGTGGTGCGGCCATGGTACCCGCAGCTGCAGGTGCTGGCGCGCGCCTCGCTGGCGATCTCTCATGGTGGCTTGAGCACGGTGCGCGAGGCGCTGTTCTATGGTGTGCCGCTGGTGATCTTTCCTTTTGGGGTCGACCAGCCCGGCGATGCAGCGCGCGTGGTGCATGCGAGGGTGGGGCTGGCGGGGGATATGCGCCAAGTGACGGCGGAGATGGTCGGTGCCATGGTGGATGCCGTGTTAGGGGATCCATCGTATCGCGAGCGTGCTCAGCGCATAGC
Source organism: uncultured Anaerolineales bacterium (assembly GCA_964416075.1). GTDB lineage: Bacteria > Chloroflexota > Anaerolineae > UBA1429 > UBA1429 > CAYQDH01. The sequence continues at coordinate 1,372 of CAYQDH010000539.1, forward strand.
TCGGGCAATGCAGGCCGACAATGACTGTGCAGCAGCTTATTCGTCCTTGGAACGGATCCGGCCCTGTTCAGGATGACATGATCATGTTGGCGAATCTGCGACGGAAGCCTCGGGGTCGCCGAAGTCGGGAATCTCCAGCAGGGCGCCGCCCTGCACCGCCGATTCGTGGGCGATGATCCCCGGTATGGTGTAACGCGCGGCCTGCCAGACGTTGTTGGGCGGCGTGCGGCGCGTGACGCAGGCGGTGACGAAATCGTGCACCAGGAACTGGTGCGAGCCGGCGTGCCCGTTGGGCAGCCCGATGAACTCCTTGGGCAGGCGCTCCACGGGGTGCACGGCGGAGACCCCCAGGTGCGTGCCATCCATGGAGGTCACCATGTCCATGTCCTGGCGCGGCTCGGCGGAGGCGCTGGCCGGCACGCCGCTGCAGGCGAGCATGTCGTCCAGGCGCAAGGTCTGCCCGGCATCCTTGGTCACCCACACCGAACCTGCAGCGTTGGATTCGAAACTGCCCGCTGTGCCCCACAGGCTCATGCGCACCGTGCCGGGGTGACCGATGCGGCGAAACTCGTTGATGCGGCAGGTGCTGCCGTCGGACATCTTGAACAGGGCTGATTCGTTGCTAAAGACGTTGTGCCACAGGTTGGCGTCCGCTTTGTAGACGCCGTCGTCGACGGTATCGACGAAACCCTGGCACGAGACATGGGTCATGTGCGCCCCGGTGACGGAGATGATGCCGCTGGTAGAGTGGGTGGGGTAGTGCATCGGGGGGCCGCCGGCGGTCTCCAGCCAACGCTCGCCGCCGCGCCACTTCATCACCTCGTAGAGGCCATGGTCCATATCGTGGTAATACTCTCCCTCACCGTAGACGATGCGCCCAAAGGCGCCCCCTGCGTACTGCTGGCGGCAGTAGATGGTGCCCGGATAATAATACGTTGTCTCCCCCATCATGTAGATCAGCCCGGTGTCCTGGACGGACCTCACCAGCGCGGCGATCTCGTCCACAGTGATCCCGGCGGGCACGGCAGAATAGACGTGGCGACCCGCTCGTAGTGCCTGCATCGCCTGCGAAGCGTGCATCCAGTTCTGGGTGATGATGGCCACCGCATCGACATCGGTGGTGAGGAGGTGCTCCAGGGAGGGCGAGGTGCGAGGGATGCCATGCTTGGCGGCGTTCTGGGCCAGCTTGACGGCGTCCAGGTCGCAGAGCACTACCTGGTCTACCCAGGGATGGGCTTTGAACAGAGGGATGAAGGATTGGGCAAAGGCCCCCACACCGACGATGCCTATCTTGATACCCATGTTTGGGCTACTCCTTCAGTGGGTTGGCCGGGTCAAAGGGTCCACCGGCTCGGGGTATTCATCTCACACGATCCTGGCGGCCAGCCCCCGTGCCCCAAGGTAATCGGGCACCATCGGCGCGGTCTCGGTGACCCAGGCGCGATGGCTGCTCAGGTCGACGCGTAGGATGCGGTTGGTCCAGCCGTGCAGGCTGGGGCAGCGGGGTACCCGGGCGACGGTCGGTTTCATGGGGATGGCCTCCTATGTAGGTCCGGGGCCGATGATAGCATACCTGGCATGTACAACCAAGTCCGCCGCGATTTCGATCAAATTTGTCAATCCTCGCCCCGATTATGTTCGTGGCGACCTGCGTCATACTAGCGAGGTTCGTGTGCTAGATGAAGGGGGAAACAACCATGCGGAGAGTACAGATTGTAGTCGTCTTGGTCCTGGGTCTGATACTGTTGTTGGCAACCACCACTCTAGCTGCACCAAGCAACGTCTTCCCAAAGACCATCCCATTGCCCGATGGCTGGCGGCCGGAGGGCATTACCAGTGGCTCAGGCACCGACTTTTACGTCGGGTCACTGGCCAATGGTGCCATCTACAAGGGAGATTTCCGCACCGGCGAGGGCGATGTGCTCGTGCCAGGAGCGCAAGGCCGCGTAACGGTGGGCCTGTGGTTCGACGCCCGGAGCGGATATCTGTTTGCTGCGGGAGGCAACACCGGCATGGGCCACGTGTTTGATACCCGGACTGGCGAGCTGGTGAAGAGCTTTACCTTGGCCACAGGTCCGAGCTTTATCAATGACGTGGTAGTCACCCAAGATGCGGCCTACTTGACCAACTCCCAGCAGGCCGTGTTCTACAGGGTTCCACTCGCGGCGAACGGAGCTCTGCCTGATGCATCCGAGGTGCAGACGATACCTCTGGGCGGCGACTGGGCGCAGGTGAGCGGCTTCAATGCCAATGGCATCGATGCCACGCCGAATGGTAAGACCCTGATCATCGTAAACAGCACGACCGGCTTGCTCTATCTCGTTGATCCGAACAGCGGCGACGCTACGGAGATCGACCTGGGCGGAGACACCGTAACGATGGGCGATGGTATACTGCTCGACGGCAAGACGCTGTACGTGATTCGCAACCGGGCAAACGAGATCGTGGTGATCGAGCTGTCGTCCGACCTCAGTAGCGGAGAG
>CAYQDH010000540.1:0-1832 GCA_964416075.1 uncultured Anaerolineales bacterium
GTGTGGGCGATGCTGCGTGAGGCAGAGAGTAGCCGATGAAGATTTCGAGTCTTGTTAAGTGGGTCACCTTCGTAGCGAGCTTTGTCCTGTGCGCGCTTGCTCTGCTGGCGCCTGCCCATGCATTCGCCGAGGGGCACATTCGAGAGCGGCCGCATGAGATGGGAGGGACGATCTCGATGCTGTACATTCCCTCCGTACAACGTAGCGCCGTATTGACCGATCCTTGCGCTCCCATAGCGACCACCCCCTACGGCGCCCGGCCGATCGCCTATCCCGAGCTGGACAGGCCGGCCGCAGTGCATGCCGACAAGAACCTGGCGCTGCGCGGCTACGAGCGCACGTCGGGTACCCTTGGGCTGGTAGACTACAGTGGATTGACCGATCCTCGCGCGCCTCAATTGCGCTATCTATTCGCCGAGCAGCGTCCGGCCCAATTCAGCGCCGTATACCAAGTGCATCAATGGGATTGGGGTTGTAATTGTCGTGCGCCCGTGATCACGAACCCGCCAGTGACACTGGCCGGTTTGGTTACCAGGCCGGGGGAACCGGTCTACACGCCCCGTTCGGGATACGACATTGGGGCCGGGTACACGGCACTGGTGCTCTATGCGACAGAAGAACGGATCACACTCAAATACACCGCCGAAGATAATGTGGTCCATGGCTATACGCTGCATCTGGAGAGCGTCTGCGTGGATCCCGCGCTACTGGCGCTCTACCGTCGGCTGGATGCCGAAGGCAGGCATTCTCTGCCAGCCCTGCACGGCGGGGAACCGATCGGCCGCGCACGAACCAGCGAACTGGCTGTGGTGATCCGCGACGCCGGCACTTTTCTCGACCCTCGCTCGCGCAAGGACTGGTGGCAGAATCCATAGGCATGCAGCGTGGGCTATGCTCGTCCACGCTGCACTTGTATTGGCTGATTATTCGCTCTTCTTCGGCGCCTGCATCAGCTCCACCTGAAGGCCGTCAGGCAAGGCAAACCAGTTGCGGCCGTTAGGCAGTTGGGTCACACCCGGGAACTTGTAAACCTCGTCCAGGGCGACCTCCAGATCGTCGGTCATAATCCCCAGGTGCACCATGCGCCCCTCAGGCCCTTCGAAGCTTTTGTCCGAGACCAGTTGCACACCCCCCACGGTCCACACCTGCTTAGGGTCCTCCTTTTCACCTTGCACGCTGCGTAGCGGCATCCCCAGGGCTTGTTCGAAAAAGCGGATGTGCCAGTGGATATCCTTGACGCGAACGGCAGTGTGTTCCAAATATGACTTTTTGTCGTACGCCATGTGCATTCTCCTTACTTTTCCATGCGAGGATCGTTATCGGACGCGATTATACTCGGGGTCATGATACTGTCAACGGCTGTTACGCACGCGCCCGGCTTTTTGTGTACAATGAGAATCGTACTCGCAACCAAGGAAGGATGACGTATGCATATCGTAATGATCGGCCCTTTTGGCATGAGCCCCAAAGGCACGATGCGCGTGCGCGCTCTGCCACTGGCACAGGCGCTGGTGGCGCGTGGCCATCGCGTGGCCATGATCATGCCTCCCTGGCACACGCCCAAAGAGGCTGGCCGAGTATGGAATGAGGGTGGCGTTACGCTGGAATACGTAACGCTAGGCCCGCGCGCGCCCCTTCTGTTTTACCTGCTGACTACGCTGCGGCTAGTTCGGCGGGGGCTGGCCTATGGCCCGGATGTGATCCATTGCTTCAAACCCAAGGCTTATGCCGGGCTGGCTGCATGGCTGCTCTGGCACTTGACACGTTTGGGGCTGCTGCGAGCGCGCCTGGTGGTAGATGAGGACGATTGGGAGGGACCAGGTGGATGGAAC